>CAYVDF010000006.1:0-24347 GCA_964450475.1 uncultured Pseudactinotalea sp. | reverse complement strand
CGGGAACACTTCGAGAAACTCGGCGCATTCGCGGGCGAGCCCATTGCGGTCTACTGCGGCTCCGGCATCAGCGCAACGAGCAACATCGCCGCGCTCGCGAGCCTCGGGGTGGAGGCCGCGCTGTATCCCGGATCGTTCTCCCAGTGGTCGGCCGATCCCGCCCGGCCCGTCGCGCACGGAGATTAGCGCCCCTGTTGGCTTGCACACCTCCGCCATCTTGTCTCGGGTGCGCAAGGTAAAATTGCCTGCGTGAACAGCGCACCCGTAGTCCTTGGCATCGAGACCTCCTGCGACGAAACTGGCATCGCCATCGTCCGCGGCCTCGATCTCCTCGCAGACGTTACCGCCTCCTCCATGGATGAGCACGCCCGATTTGGCGGCATCGTGCCCGAGGTCGCCTCCCGCGCCCACCTCGATGCCTTCGGCCCGACGCTCACGGAGTGCCTGCGCCGCGCAGGCGTCACACTGGAAGAGATCGACGCCATCGCCGTCACCTCCGGACCCGGCCTCATCGGCTCGCTCACCGTCGGCGCGGCGGCTGCCAAAGCCCTCGCGATCGCGACAGGCAAACCGCTGTACGGGGTCAACCACATCCTCGGCCACATCGCCGTTGACTCCCTCGTACACGGACCCTTCCCCGAGGAATTCATCGGCCTCGTCGTCTCCGGTGGACACTCCAGCCTCATGCACGTGAAAAACATCGCCACCGACGTGCGCGAACTTGGCCAAACGCTCGATGACGCCGCCGGCGAGGCCTTCGACAAGGTCGGCCGCCTCCTCGGCCTGCCCTACCCCGGCGGCCCGTACGTTGACCGCCTGAGTCAGGACGGCGATCGGGAGGCTTTTGCGTTTCCCCGCGGGTTGTCCAAAGGCAACGACGTGCACAAGTATCCGTACGACTTTTCCTTTTCCGGATTGAAGACGGCGGTCGCGCGCGTTGTCGAGGGATTCGAGGACTCTGGTGTCGAGATCCCCGCGGCCGACATCGCCGCCTCGTTCTCTGAGGCCGTTGTTGAAGTGATCGTCGACAAGACGATCCGCGCTGCCCGCGAACACGGCATCGACACGGTCGTCATTGGAGGCGGGTTCTCCGCAAACTCCCGCTTGCGTGAGCTCGCCGCGACCGAGATGGCAGATGCCGGGCTGACGGTGCGGATCCCTCCGATCAAGTACTGCACCGACAATGGCGCGATGATCGCCGCACTCGGATCGCACGTCGTTTCAGCCTCGTTGGAGCCCTCCGACCTCGCGATGACCGTGACGTCGCAAATGCCACTCGATCAGGTGCTCGCGGGCGTTTGAGAATTGGCTCGTTAGAGCAATCCCCTCCACGATGGTGAAATGAAGAGTTTTCGTTCCGCGTTGACGTTCGCGCTTGGCGCTGGCTTGTTCCTTGCCGCATGCACCGCACCGACGGGTGATGCACCCAACCCCAGTGACGTACCTGAAAGTTCAAGCGAGCAGGAGCAGTGGACCGCGGAGCCCGAACCAGAATCGGAACCAGAGCCGCTGGCCTGGGGCGTCACCGAACTGGATATTGAGCAGGCGAGGGCGCATGCCGCGGAGCTAAGCGATGAAGATCTTGCTGGGCTCGTGATCGTCGCTCGATACGACGGCACTGCGCCGGAGGTTCCCGCCGGCCTTGTTCGGGACCTGCGGCTTGGCGGAATTATTTTATTTTCTCCAAACATCACCGGCCTTGACCAGGTGCAGGCGACGGCAGGCGCCATCCAAGATGTGCACGAGGAACTTGGCCGTGACTGGCCGGCGACTATCGCCGTCGATAACGAAGGTGGAATCGTTCAGCGCCTCTCGGGTGAGCGAGGCCCGTGGACGACGTTCCCCGCGTTTGCCGCTGCCGGCGACGCAGAGCCGGGCGTCGTGAGTGCAGCGATGGCCGCGATGGCGAGGGAGTTGCGCGCATCCGGTGTCAACACAAACTATGCACCGGTCGCCGATGTCACGAGCCAGACGGATGTGACGATCCGTTCTCGCGCTGCCTCCGACGACACCGGCACGGTTTCGCGTGCCGTGGTTGAGGCCGTCGAAGGATTCACCGGCGGTGGGGTGCTCTCTAGCATCAAGCACTTCCCTGGACACGGAAACCTTGGCACAGATTCGCACGTGGGCCTGCCGCTGCAGAACGCGTCGATGGAGGAGGTCATCGAGCGGGACCTTCCCCCATTCATCGCGGGCATCGAGGCGGGGGCGCCGATGGTGATGATGGGCCACATCGCGGTACGCGACTGGGACGAGGGCGTGCCCGCCTCGCTCTCACACGTGGCGTACGACTACCTGCGAGACGACCTCGGATTCACGGGCGTGACGATCAGCGACGGCCTCGATATGGGCGCGCTTCAGGGCACCTCCGCCGAGATTGCCGTGCGCGCGATGAACGCTGGTTGCGATATTCTGCTCACGCCCTCGAACCCGCAGGGTGCCCGCGACGGGCTTCTTGAGGCGCTGAAGAGCGGGGAGCTCTCTCGCGATCGGCTCGTCGAGGCTGCCGGGCGGGTCATTGCGATGATGCGGCACCAAGAGGCGCTTGCCGCAAACGCTGGCCCGGTATCTGATGCCGATGTCGGGGCGCATCAGGAGGAAGCGGACGCGCTGCGCCGCTAGCACCGGGAAAAATTTACTTCTCCGCCAAGTCCGCGAGCACGCGACCGATCGCCGGAGTGAATTTGAAACCTTCCCCGGAGAACCCCGAACCGACCACGATGTTGCCGTAGCGCTCCAGCACAAACGAGGAGTCCTCGGTTGATGTGTACATGCATTCAACGGCAATGCCCGTCGCTGGGTCGACTCCGGGCAGCCATTCTTCCGCGTAGCGGGCGAGCGAGGAGGCCATCCAGTCCAGACGCCCCGGGCGTTCGTCGGGATTGACCTCGGGGCCAACGAGGTGCCAGCCCGCCTTGATGCCCTCACCGGGGGTGAGCATCCCGTAGACCGGCCCGAGCCAGTCCGCGTATCGCCGGTCGCGCGGGTCGGGAAAGTGGTTGAAGCTCGGCCACGTGAACTCGCCCGTTGGGGCGAAGTGAGAGGGCTGCTCCTCGGTCACGCGCAGTTTCGGAAGCGGGACGACGCCGCCAAGGAGGGTGTTGCCCCACGGCCCAGCGGTCACGACGACGCGTGGCGCACGGTAGGTCGCATTGTTGGTCGCGACCTCAACCTGGCCGCCAACCTCTCGCACGCTGAGCACTTGCGTGTCGAAGTGGGTCTCGCAGCCTGCGGCCACGGCCTCTGCGTGGAGCTCGGCGACGGCCGCCTCGGCCCGGACACGGCCGGCCGTTGGGATATGCAGCACGTGCGTGTCGAAGCGGATGCCACCCCAACGTTCGCCTGCAGCGACGGGGTCGAGTTCCTCGACGTCGACGCCAAGTTCGCGCAGGCTCTCGGCGGACCTGGGTGGAATGCCCGTGCCGTGGTTGACGAGCCCGACGAGATCGAGGAGCGTCTCGCCCGAGGCATCTTCAAGCTCTCGCCATAACGTGTGCGCCTCCTGCACGAGCGCCTGGAGGCGTGGGTCGGTGTACATCGTGTTGAAGTTCCGCGTCGCGCCGTGTGAGGAACCGCGCGCGTGGCCCAGTTCAAATTGCTCGAACAGCACGACGCCGCGACCGCGGCACGCCAAATGCCACGCCGTTGCCGCACCCATCGCGCCACCACCGATGACGATGACCTCGCGTTGTTCAACCATCAATATTCACCCCAGAAATATTTTTGTGGCTCACTCGATTACGAAGAGTGGATCTCACCGAGAGGCAGCGGCCTGTCGTCGCGGAACTCGCGAACGAGGTGCTCCACCACGCCTTCGAAACCACCAATCTCGAAGGCCGCGCGTTGGCGTCGATACGACGCACCAACGCGGATGATGTCACGAATCCCCGCGAGCTCCTTGGAACAGTTGAGATCAGCGGCGACGGGCGCCAACTCGTCCACGAGCAGATCGAGAGCGTCCGTGACCAACTCTTCATCGCCGTCCTCGTTAACAATGATGATCGCCTCCATGCCGTAGCGTGCAGCGCGCCATTTGTTCTCCGACAGGTACCACGGGGAGATCGAGGGGAGGGGTTCGCCGGCGTCGATTTTGCGGGAGAGGTGTTCCACGAGGCAGTGGGCGAGCGCGACGATGCTGCCGAGTTCGCGGATGTTCGTGATGCCGTCGAACACGCGAAGTTCGATGGTGCCGAAGTGGGGTGCGGGGCGGATGTCCCAACGGACCTCGTCGACGAGGTCGATGACGCCGGTGTGGAGCATGTCGCCGACGTAGCGCTCAAACATTTCCCACGAGTCGACGGTTGTGTATGGCAGGCCAGCGGTGGGTAGTTGCTGGAACAGCAGCGCGCGATTGGAGGCGTAGCCGGTGTCGCGGCCGTCCCAGAACGGCGACGATGCTGAGACCGCGAGCAGGTGAGGGTAGTAGGCGAGGAGCGCGCCGATGATGGGGAAGACCTTGTCGCGATCCTCGATCCCGACGTGCACGTGCACGCCGTAGATGAGCATCTGTCGGCCCCAGAACTGGGTGCGCTCGATCAGCGTGGCGTACCGGGTCTTGTTCGAGACTTTTTGTGAGCCCCAGTGCGCGAACGGGTGGGTCCCGGCGCAGATGAGGTCGACGCGCAGGGGATCGGTGAGGGTGCGGAGCAGGCGGATTGATTCGCACAGATCGGCGACCGCTTCGCTGACGTTATTGCAAACGCCCGTGACCACCTCGACCGTGTTGAGCAGCAGCTCTTGGCGAATCGTCGGATGATCGGTGCCGTCGGGGCTGAGCGTATTGAGGATCGTTTGGGCGACTTGGCGCAGGTCGCCTGAGTCGGAGTCGACCAACGCGAGCTCCCACTCGACCCCGAGGGTGGAGCGCTGCGACTTCGCGAAGTTGATGCTCACCCTTCTATCGTGCCACCGACTCCGTGCCGTTCATACCCGAACGATGGGTGAATCTCAGCGAGCGGGGGACATCGTAAAATGTTTTTCATGACTGTTGCCCGCATTCGCCCCGCTCACGGAGGCGACGCCGAACTCATTCATAACCTCGTGCTTGCGGCGTGGCGCGAAGCCTACGCCGAGCACCTGCCCGAAGCTTCGTTTGAGCGCCTCGCGGCCGAGGGGCTCGCGGAGTGGGAGAAGATCCTCATCGAACCCGAGGGCGTGTGGATTGCCCACCGCGATGGCGTGCCGGTCGGCATCGCGCGGGCGATTGCCGCAGGAGCCGGCGAAGCGCGCGCGCTGGAGTTGGACAAGCTCTACGTGCGAGCCTCCGAATACGGAAAAGGGACGGCGGCGAACCTCATGGAGATCTCCACAGGCGACGCACCATGCCAGGTGTGGGTCGCCGATTACAACGACCGGGCGCGGGCGTTCTATATGAAGCATGGCTTCGTTATGGACGACTCGCCCGGCTCCTCCAAGCCCGCGCGTACCGTTCCGAATGTCGTGTTGGAGCGAATGATTCGCTGACTAGTTCGGCAGCGGCTCGACGATGAGCACCTTTTGCTGCTCGGCGACGCGGGTGAGTATGACGGTGGCTTCCTGCGACCCTTTCAGTGCGAGTTGTGGCCGGAGCTGTTCGGGCGTGACGGCGGTTCCCCGCTTCTTAATCGTCACGCGCCCAACGTCGCGGTCACGTAGGTAGGCCCGCAGCCGCTTGACCCCGAAATCGAAGGAGTCAAGCACGCGGTAGCCCGTTGCGAAGGGCGTCTCGATGGGGGTAGGCGTGGTGATGTAGGCGATGGAGGAGTCAAGGAGGTTGCCGCGCAACTCCTCCACGAGCAACGCGACGAGACCCGAGCGGATAACAGCGCGGTCGGGCTCGTACAGGTACTCGTGCAAAGGGCCAGCCGGGGCGGTCGCGGCAGGAGCGTCGGCATCCCCAACCCACGACATCTCGTGTGTCGAGACCTTCCCGTGCGAGTCGCGTGTGCGCACGAGTGCGCTGCGCCCAGAAAAATCTGCGAGGGGCCCAAACCACAGGCCAGCCTCGACGACCGATCCATCGACGGAGACCCACTGGGCGTGGGTTTCGCTTGGGAGCGCGGAGTAGGGGATCCCGGGCCCGACCTTAACCCCGAGGGTCGTGCGGTGGCGCAGATCGAGCACGGCATCGAGGTGCGGGGAGTAGGCGGCGGGATCGAACACGCGGGTACCCGAGCGCGTGCGGCGAGCCGGATCCATGAACACTGCCTCGATTCCTTCGGCCTCGAAATCGCACTCCATCGCATCCCCGACGATGACGCGAGCTTCAGGAAAGGGGCGGAGATTTTCGGCGGCGATCTTCGCCGTCAACACATCTTTTTCGACCGCGACGACGCTAAGCCCGAGGGCGGAGAACGCGAGGGAGTCTGCGCCAATGCCGCACCCGAGGTCGCCAACGGTTTGGATGTCGGCGCGGGCGTAGCGCTGGGCGTGGAGGGCGGCGATTTCGAGGCGAGTGGCCTGTTCGAGGCCGTCGACGGTGAAGAGCATACGCTCGGCAAACTCGCCAAACTTGGCGATCGCGCGTGCGCGCAGGCGCGACTGGGTCAGGGCTGCGGCAACGAGGTCGGGATCCATGCCCTCCTTGCGCAGCGCGGAGTTGAGCGCGAGGGCGTGGGAATCGTTGTAGGCGGGTAGGGCGTCAAGGAATTCCCGCCCGGCAGGAGTAAGTAGAAGGTCGAGGCCGCGTTCGTTCACGTGCCTTAGTGTGCCACCTAGTTGGCGGCTAGGGGTGCCCCGCGGTCGGTTGCCGCCTGAGTCAACGCGCTCACGAACTCGGCTGGATCCTTCGCTCCGAAGAGGCTGTACTTCGAGTCGATGAGGTAGAACGGCACGCCCGTGACTCCCGCGCCGTGGCCCTGTGCGATGTCGGCCTGAACGTCGGCGGTGAACTTGCGGGTCGTCAGTGCGGAGAGCGCCTCGGTGCGATCAAGGCCGGCTTCCTGGGCGAGCTCGGCGAGCGTGTCGAGGTCGGCCACGTGGCGACCTTCCACGAAGTAGGCGCGCAGCAGGAGCTCTTTGAGCTCGGCCTGCTTGCCCTGAGCTTTCGCAAAGTGGAGCAGCTCGTGGGCGCGCGTGGTGTTCGTGTGCTGGACGGCGTCGAAGTTGTACTCCAGGCCCTCCGAGGCGGCCACTTGGGTCACGTGATCGAGCAGTTGGCGCACCTGATCTTCGTCCATCCCCTTGTGTGAAACGAGGAAGTCGACTTCGCTGCCGTCGTAGTCCACTGGGGTATCTGGCGCGAGCTCGTAGGAGTGGTAGGTGACCTTCACCTTCGGCGCACCGGGGGAGTCGGCGAACTCCGCCAGAGCTTTTTCAAACCGGCGCTTACCGATGTAGCACCAAGGACAAGCGATATCGGACCATACGTCGACGCTGATGTATGTTGCTAGTGGGCTTTCAGTCATGAGAATTCACACAGTGATTTGTAAGGTGCGGCGCGTGCCGCATCGTGCTCGGTGCACACTTAGAACCATAACAAACACACCTGACGTTCTCCTGTAGGACTCATGAGTCTCAGATGATGAAATCCTCAATTTGATGCACCTCACACCTGTTTAGCACTCATCTTGACCGAGTGCTAAAAAATGCTACATTTGGTACTGGACTTCGTAAGAAGTTTGATTCTGGGCGTTGGTCGGCACCGCGACGACGACCAGCGCACTGCCAGGATCTACGTGTCAGTTGTTTCACTATTCAAAGCGAAGGTGAGGTCCGCAGTGTCGGTCTCCATTAAGCCGCTCGAAGACCGAGTGGTCATCAAGACCCTCGAAGCCGAGCAGACCACCGCATCCGGCCTGGTCATTCCAGACACCGCTCAGGAAAAGCCCCAGGAAGGCGAAGTCGTCGCAGTTGGCCCCGGCCGCATTGACGACGCCGGTAACCGCGTTCCCATGGACGTTTCCGTTGGCGACGTGGTCATCTACTCCAAGTACGGTGGCACCGAAGTGAAGTACGGCGGCGAGGAGTTCCTCGTGCTGTCGGCTCGCGACTTGCTCGCCATCGTCGAGAAGTAACCTCTTTCATCGCGGCCGCGGCGCCGCATGACACGACCCCGGTCCTTTATGGGCCGGGGTTTTGTGCGTTCTGGCGTAAGAGGCGGGTAGGATGCTGAACCATGTCACGCAGCCGGGTGCGCACGATTCCGCGCAGTTTCGACGACACGTTCCGTGAGGGCATCCCCCACGGTGCCGCGCCCCTCGGCGCTACGGGTGAGTTCGTCGTTCGCCGAGCGATTGGCCACGAGATCGACACCGCCGGAATGCTCGTACTCATCAGCTTCCTTCTCACCGCGGCATTCCTCGTCAACATCGTGTGGACCCACCTCGTCTATACACGCACTGAACCGGCGCGTATCAAACAGATCCTCGCGGACCAGCAGGCCATGCCGCTCTAGGGGCAAGCCGCATCTTCGGCTTCCGCTCGTCCGAGGTCCGGGCGGTCACCGCCTCCGTCGTTGCCTTCATCGGCTCGCTTGCGGCCTCTGTTTACGGACTGGCAGGCGGCATCGTCGGCGTCACGGTTGCAGCGCTCGGCATGGCAGCGACCGCGTGGGTGATGGTCGTTTACGCCTACGCACTCGCCTACCTGCACCTCCACGCTGCGGGGGAGTCCTTCGCGTTCGAGCACGACGACGAGCTCACCTTCCGTGACTTCGCGGGCCTCGCGCTCATGGTCTCCTCCGCTGGCTCGCATATCCCAGCCGTGCCGACGACTCGTGCTGGCACCCGGGCGATGCGCGGGCACACTGTCATCGCGTTCGTGTTCAACGCCCTCGTCATTGCCATGACGGTCTCGCTCATCACGAACCTCGTCGCCGCCTACGCTGCCTAAGAATCCCATCGGCCCTTGCGTAGCGATGACGATTCATCGCCCGTCGTGCCCCGGCCTGTGGAGTTCACGGTGCGCGAGTTCAACCTTTGTTGCGATCTCCACGCGCGAATTCGACTTTCGTTGCGATACATATCGCGCGAGTTCGACCTTGATCGCGACTTTCCGCCGCCTTTCGCGAAAAACGTCGAACATGGCGGGCGCGAGAGGGCCTGAACACGCTCTCCCGGCTTGCCCGCGGTCCCTGGGCTCGACCGCTATCGAGGTCCCCGAAGAGCGAATTTCCCAAATGGGCCCGCTGGCGGCGAATCTTCGATCGGGGTATCGCAGTGACCTGCGGCCGTCCACCCAAAACAGGGCGCAACCAAACCCAGCACACGTTAAAGGTGGAAAGCTCTCAACCAAGCCGTTGACCGTGAACGACGATGACTTCACGCCAAGACCCGGTGCACCTCGGATCAGATTGCGGGCTCGTCCCGCGCGCTCTCAGAGCGGGATAAACTGAGGGGCGTGACGCACGATCCCTTTGCATTTACTGGTTTGACCTACGACGACGTCCTGCTCCTGCCGGGGGAAACGGACGTGATCCCATCTGAGGCGGATACCTCCTCGCGACTCACGCGTGAGATCAACGTGAGAATCCCGCTGATGTCCGCCGCCATGGACCCCGTGACCGAGGCGCGCATGGCGATCGCCATGGCACGCCAAGGCGGTATCGGGATCCTCCACCGCAACCTGCCTATCGATGAGCAGGCCGCGCACGTGGAGCTCGTCAAGCGGTCTGAATCGGGCATGATCACCTCCCCCGTCACGATCATGAAGGACGCGACCCTCGCGGAATGGGATGCGCTCTGTGGGCGTTACCGCGTCTCGGGTCTGCCTGTCGTCGATGCCGACGGCGTGCTCGAAGGGATCGTCTCCAACCGCGACGTCTCGTTCATTCCGCGCGAGGAATTCACCTCCCGCACGGTCGCCGAAACGATGACCCCGATGCCGCTCATCACCGGCCCCGTTGGTATTTCGCGTGAGGACGCCGCGGCCCTGCTCGCGCGCCACAAGATTGAAAAACTTCCTCTCGTGGATGAGGCGGGCAAACTCCGCGGGCTCATCACCTCGAAGGACTTCGTCAAAACCCAGCAGTACCCGATGTCGAGCAAGGACGACGCCGGCCGCCTCCTCGTTGGTGCCGCCGTTGGTTTCTTCGGCGATGCGTGGGACCGCGTCACCGCGCTCGTTGACGCCGGCGTTGACGTCCTCGTTGTTGACACGGCGAACGGCCACGCGCGCCTCATGCTCGACATGGTCCGCCGCCTCAAGGCCGACTCCGGCACGAAGCACGTGCAGATCATCGGTGGAAACATCGCCACCCGCGAAGGCTCCCAGGCGCTGGTGGATGCCGGTGTCGACGCTGTGAAGGTCGGGGTTGGTCCCGGCTCGATTTGCACCACCCGCGTCGTCGCGGGCGTTGGGGTTCCCCAGATCACCGCGATCTATGAGGCCTCCCTTGCTGCAAAGCCGGCTGGCGTACCTGTGATTGGTGACGGCGGTCTGCAGTATTCCGGTGACATCGCCAAGGCGATTGTTGCCGGGGCGGACACCGTCATGGTTGGAGGCCTCATCGCTGGGTGCGACGAATCACCGGGCGACCTCGTGTACGTCAACGGCAAGCAGTTCAAGCAGTACCGCGGCATGGCCTCCCTCGGGGCCATGCAGTCGCGGGGAGATCGCCGTTCGTTCTCCAAGGACCGCTACTTCCAGGGCGACCTCTCCGACGACGAGATCATCACCGAAGGTATCGAGGGCCGGGTGTCGTACAAGGGTCCGCTCGCTCAGGTCGTACACCAACTCATCGGCGGGCTGCACCAGTCGATGTTCTACGTCGGTGCCCGAACGATTCCGGAGCTGCAAGAACGCGGTAAGTTCGTGCGCATCACCCCGGCGGGTCTGAAGGAATCCCATCCGCACGACGTGCAGATGATCTCCGAGGCCCCGAACTACTCGATCAACTAACCCAACCTGGCCTAACCAGCCGCGCGGTGCACCAGTTCGCGCAAGCGTTCCTCGATGGCTGCGTCGATGCCGAGCACGGCAAACGCGGTTGGCCAGAAATCGCCGTTATCAAGCAGTGCGTCTTCGTTGAAGCCCACGGTCGCGTAGCGCGTACCAAATTTTGACGCGGGCTGAAAGAACACCACGACCTTGCCCTCGCGCGCATACGAGGGGAATCCGTACCAGGTTTTCGCATCGAGGTGCGGCGCCTCGGTGGTGACGATCTCGTGCAGCTTCACCGCAATCTCGTGGTCGGAGCCCTGAAGGGCGGCGATGGCATCAGCGCACGCCTTGGCTTCGCGCTCGCGCTTTGCTGCGCCCTTCGCGGGCCGCGCCTCCTCGCGTAGTTCCGCCGCGCGTTGCTTCATCGCCGCGAGCTCCTCGGCGCTGAACTTTCCCTCATCCGTCATGGGCGTTCCCCTCTGTGCAGGTGCGTCAATCCTCACACGCGCGGGGCCGCGCCGACAAGAACCCGAGCCCGTCACAACCGATCTGGAACACCGATAGAGTGGAATCCGTGAGTATTGAGATCGAAATTGGTCGTGGCAAGCGCGGACGCCGCGCATATTCCTTCGATGACATCGCAGTGGTGCCATCGCGTCGTACTCGGGATCCCGAGGACGTTTCGGTGGGGTGGCAGATCGACGCCTACCACCTTGACATCCCCGTTCTTGGCGCGCCGATGGACTCGACGATGAGCCCAGAAACCGCAATCGCACTGGGTCAGTTCGGTGGCGTCGGTGTGCTCGACCTGGAGGGTCTGTGGACCCGGTATGAGGATCCTCAGCCGCTGTACGACGAGATCGCCGATCTCGATGTCGGCCGCGATACCGTGCGCATGCAGGAGATCTACTCCGCGCCGATCATCCCTGAACTCGTGGGCGAACGCCTGAAGCAGATCCGCGAGGCGGGCGTCACCGTCGCCGGTTCGCTCAGCCCGCAGCGCACCCAGGAACTGTGGCGCACCGTTGTTGACGCCGGCGTCGACCTGTTCGTCATCCGCGGCACCACGGTCTCGGCGGAGCACGTGTCCTCCCAAGCCGAGCCGCTCAACCTCAAACGCTTTATCTACGAACTCGACGTGCCCGTCATCGTCGGGGGCGCCTCCACCTACACCGCTGCCCTGCACCTCATGCGCACCGGCGCCGCCGGCGTTCTCGTCGGCTTCGGCGGGGGAGCAGCCCTGACCACGCGCACCTCGCTCGGCATCCACGCGCCAATGGCCACGGCCGTCGCCGATGTTGCCGCCGCCCGCCGGGATTACCTCGACGAATCGGGCGGCCGTTACGTCCATATCATTGCTGACGGCGGGGTGGGCAGGTCGGGCGATCTCGTTAAGGCTGTCGCGTGTGGTGCTGACGGCGTCATGCTCGGTGCGGCTCTCGCGCGCTCGAACGAAGCACCTGGCCAGGGCTGGCACTGGGGCTCGGAGGCTCACCACCCAACGCTGCCGCGCGGTGAGCGCGTGCACGTGGGCACGGTCGGGTCGATGGAGCAGATCTTGTTCGGCCCTGGGGATCAGGCCGAGGGCACGGTCAACCTCATCGGTGCGCTGCGCCGGGCGATGGCAACGACTGGGTACTCCGACCTGAAGGAATTCCAGCGCGTCGAGGTCGTCATCTCCCCGTACCGACCTCGCTAACGCCCAGCGAGCCTGACGTAGGCGCGGTCCCACACGCGTTCACGGACGGGAACAATGACGCTCTCGCCTGCCCGCATCCGCGTCAGCACGCGGGCACGCACGCCGAGCAGTGAGGCGAGGAGGATGAGTGTGGCTAGCGCTGAGATTCCCGCGAAGGCGAGCATCGCCCACCGGTAGGCATCGAGCCCGGGGGAGCCGCCTCCAAGTGCGTCGAGAACCATCCCGATCGTGACCGAGGCGATCATCGCGCCAATGAAACCGCCGGCGTTAACGAGGCCAGTCGCCGTCGACATGGTGTCTGACGGGTTGTAGTCGCGCGCGAGGTGGAACCCAATCTGGGAGGTCGGCCCGCCGATCGCGGAAACAACGAAAACGGCCGCAACGAACCACAGCGGTGGTGGCCCGCCCTGCCACAGCCCGAGGGCGGCGAGGGAGGCCGTGCACGCGAGCGCCACCCACGCGACCATCGCTGCGCGCCACTCGCGCCGGCGCCCAGCGAGTGGCCCGATGATGAAGCTCGCGACGATGTTTACGCCGATGTACACCGACAGCATCGAGGCGGCACCGGCCTCGGGGTAGCCGAGGCCTTCGGTGAGGTAGGGGAATCCCCACAGGAGCGAGAGGATGAGCGCGGGCATGAGGGTGGCCAGGTGGGTCCAAAAACCTAGGCGCACCTCGGGCCGGCCCCACACGCTGCGCAGCGCCTCGAAACCGAGCGCCGGCTTCGGAGAGAACACCGCTGGGGCGGGCTTGTCGGCTTGTCCGAGCACGACGGGGCGCAGCAACAGAAGTGAATACGCCAGTGAGGTAGCCCCGGTGAGAAGAAACGTCGTCTGCCACCCCCACGTCTGCAAGGCGAGAACGAGCGGCACGGTGGCCACGAGGTTGCCAAACATACCGACGAGTCCGGTGAGCATCGTGAGCGTGGCGTACTGGCGCCGTCTGAAATAAGCGGCGGCGAGCCGCAAGACGGCGATGAATACGGCGGCATCCCCAATGCCAAGGAGCGCGCGGGCGAGCAGCGCAAGGGGATAGCTCGTGGCGAAGGCGAACATCACCTGTGCAGTGCCCATCGCCAGGGTGGAGGCGAGGAGGACTTTGCGTGCGCCCCAGCGG
This sequence comes from uncultured Pseudactinotalea sp., assembly GCA_964450475.1. Lineage (GTDB taxonomy): Bacteria > Actinomycetota > Actinomycetes > Actinomycetales > Beutenbergiaceae > HY158. Next base: position 10,732 of record CAYVDF010000006.1, on the reverse strand, counting down.
TCGATGGCGAGCCCCGCGGGCACCTGCATCACCGCGTATAGCCCGAGTTGGACCATGATGAACGTGCCGAGCTGGGTGGCGGTGAGGCCGAGGTGGTTGACGGCGAGCGGGCCGGCGACCCCGAGCGAGGCGCGGTGGATGAACCCGAAAAAGTAGACCCCAACGCCGACGCCCCAGATGATCCAGGGGGAGTGGCGCAGGTAGGAGGGCATTGTCACCTTCGAGGGGCATGAGAATGAATCCCCATTCTAATTCGAAGTGCAGGCGTGCTCGGGGTGTAGCCCACACGCACCACAACCCGGCACCGGCGAGGCGCACCGGAAGAGAACACCGGTAAACTTGTCGGGTGCTTACTGTTCAAGATGCGTTGCTCACCCTGCAAAAGTTCTGGACCGACCGCGGCTGCCTCGTCGCCCAACCGTTCAACACCGAGGTCGGCGCGGGAACGATGAACCCCGCGACCGTGCTGCGCGTGCTCGGACCCGAACCGTGGCGCGTTGCGTATGTTGAGCCGTCCGTGCGCCCCGACGATTCGCGCTACGGTTACAACCCCAACCGCTTGCAGATGCACACCCAGTTCCAGGTCATCTTGAAACCCGACCCGGGCAACCCGCAAGAGATCTACCTCGAATCGCTGCGCGCACTCGGCATCGACACCGACGCCCACGACATCCGCTTCGTCGAAGACAACTGGGCCCAACCTGCGATCGGCGCGTGGGGGCTTGGTTGGGAAGTGTGGATGGATGGGATGGAAATCACACAGTTCACCTACTTCCAGCAGGTCGGGGGGCAAAACCTCGACCCCGTTTCGGTGGAACTCACGTACGGCATGGAACGCATCCTCATGGCCGTGCAGGGCGTCTCGCACTTCAAGGACATGGTCTACGCCGATGGCATCACCTACGGCGAAATCTACGGCCAAGGCGAATACGAGATGTCGCGGTATTACCTCGATGCCGCCGACGTCGCCGTCAACAGCGACCTGTTCAACCACTACATCTTCGAGGCCGAGCGCATGGTGGAGGAGCGCCTGCCCGTGCCCGCCCACACGTACGTGCTCAAAGCCTCGCACGCGTTCAACGTGCGCGACGCCCGCGGCGCCATCTCGACCACCGAACGTGCCCAAGCGTTCGCCAAGATCCGCCGCCTCGCCCGCGACGTCTCCGCGCTGTGGATTGAGCGCCGCGAGGAGCTCGGCTTTCCGCTACTCGATGCCCCCGTCCCCGCCCCCGTCGGCTCGGCCGTGATGCCGCCATCGAGTGGGATTTCGGACGACGAAGCTCGCCGCGCGCTTCCTGACGTGTCCGTTTTGTCTGCCTCGCCCGCGCAGCAGGTGGCGTTGGAGTTTGGTTTCGAGGAACTCCCGCCACACGTGTTGGAGCAGGCGATCGGCCAGGTGGAAGGCGGGCTGGAGGCGGCGCTCGCGGCCACACGCCTAGAACACGGAGACATCACTGTTGACGGCACCCCGCGCCGAATCGTCGCGATGATCTCTGACGTTGCTGCGCTCGAACCCGATGCCAAGGTGCTCCGCAAGGGCCCCCGTGTCACGGCCGCATTCGACGCCGATGGCAACCCAACCCGCGCCGCCGAAGGCTTCGCCCGCGGCCAAGGCGTTGCCGTCGATGAGCTCGTGCGCGCCGACTTCGATGGCCACGAGCACCTCGCCGTTGAGGTGACTGAAACGGGCCGCAGCGTCTTTGACGCGATCGCTGAGGTGGTTGCTTCGGTCGTGAGCGGCCTGCGCGCAGACAAGAACATGCGCTGGTCCGATCCTGAGCTTGCCTACTCGCGCCCGTTGCGCTGGCTCGTTGCCCTGTGGGGCTCCCACGTCATCCCCCTTGGGGTCTCGGCGCTGCGCTCGGGGCGCACGACGTATGTTCTGCGCGGTGATGCAGAGCCGCTCGTGTCAATTGGTTCGGCCGAGGAACTGCTGCCGACCTTGGCCTCCCGCGGCATCATGCTCGCCTCCCGTGACCGCGTCGAGGCCGTGCGCGCGGGTGCTCTCGAACTCGCCGCAACGGTCGGTGGCACGGTTGACCTGGAGGCCGAAGAGGACCTCGTTGCCGAGATCTCTGGCCTCGTTGAGGCACCCCATGGGATCCTCGGGGCCTTCGATGCAGACTACCTGCGCGTGCCCGAGGACATCCTCACGACCGTCATGCGCACGCACCAGCGCTACCTCCCAGTGCGCGCCGCAGATGGCTCCCTCATGCCGTACTTCATCACGTTTGCCAACGGCGACTGCGATGACGAGGCCGTGCGCGCGGGCAACGAGAACGTTCTGCGCGCCCGCTACGAGGACGCTGCATTCTTCTACGACGCCGACCTGAAGGTGGCACTTGCGGACTTCCGCGCAAACATTGACAAGCTCACCTTCGAGAACCGCCTTGGCTCGATGGCGGCGCGCGCCGATCGCATTCGCGACCTCGCCGCAGCCTTTGCCGGCGCCGTCACGCCGTCCGTGCTGTCCGAGGCCGACGCCGCGACCCTCGCCCGCGCCGGTGAGCTCGTGAAGTTCGACCTCGCCACCGACATGGTCGTGGAGCTCTCATCCCTTGCCGGTGTGATGGCGAAGGAGTATGCAACCAAGGCGGGCGAAACCGCGGACGTCGCCGAAGCATTATTCGAGGCCGAGCTCCCGCGTCACACCGGGGACGCGCTGCCCGCCTCCACACCGGGGGCGCTGCTTGCGCTCGCGGATCGCTTTGACCTACTCGTGGCCATGTTCGCGATCGGCGCCAAGCCAACCGGCTCGTCCGACCCGTTTGCGCTCCGCCGCGCCGCACTTGGCGCCGCCATGACCCTGCGCGCGCACCCCGAACTCGGTGCGCTTTCGGTGACGAGCGCCGTCGCGCATGCGGCGCAGGTTCTGCGCGAGCAGGGAGTCGACGTTGATGCAGGTGCGGAAGCCTCCGCCATTGACTTCGTGACTGGCCGCTACGCCCAACTCCTGCGCGATGAGGGTACCTCCGCTGAGGAAATTGCGGTCGTTGAGGCGCTGCTCGTTGAACCCGCACGGGCCGCCGCGGCGCTTGAACAAATTGATGACCTACGCGACGTACCCGGCGCTGAAGCTCTCGTGGAGCAGGTGCAGCGGATCACCCGCATCGTTCCAGAGGGCACCGCCGGAATCCTCGACCGCGCGCACCTGAGCGAGCCCGCAGAGATTGCGCTAGCCGATGCGGTGGAGGCGCTCGCCGACCACCGCGGCTCCACGCTGCAGAACTGGGCCGCTGATGCGGCCGCGATCACGACGCCCCTGACGACGTTCTTCGACGAAATCCTCGTCATGGCAAAGGACGACGCCGTACGCACCGCACGCCTTGGCCTGCTACAAACGGTAGTCGACCGTGCGCCGTCCGGAATCACCTGGCGGGCCCTCGATGCGCTACTTGGCTGAGCAGTTTTTGCTCAATAGAGGGCAAACCCAAAGCTGCTGACAACTCTCGCGGCGCACGCAGCGACTCTGAGGGTGACTCTCGTCACAGGAAATGCGCGAGCGCGGCTGGCCGCGGAGCGCTGAGTGGGATAATAGGAGGGTCTTACAAGGCCAATTTTCCCGGAGATGTGATGACCAGCGAACCCCAGTTCCGTATCGAGCGCGACACGATGGGGGAGGTGCGGGTTCCGATCGACGCGAAGTACCGCGCCCAGACCCAGCGAGCAGTCGACAACTTCCACATTTCAGGCCAAGGCCTGTCCCGCCACCACATCGCCGCGCTCGGCGAAGTGAAGAAGGCATGCGCGCGAGCCAACGCTGAACTCGGTTACCTCGACCAGGCGAAGGCTGATGCGATCCAGGCTGCCGCCGAGCGCGTCATCGCCGGAGAATTTGACGACCACTTCCCACTCGATGTGTTCCAGACCGGTTCTGGCACGTCGTCAAACATGAACACGAACGAGGTCATCGCAACGCTCGCGCACGAGGCGGGCGTCGAGGTGCACCCGAACGACCACGTCAACGCCTCCCAATCCTCCAACGACGTGTTCCCGACCTCGATCCGCGTGGCCACCACGGCCGCCGTGATCCGCGACCTGCTTCCAGCTCTCGATGTGCTCGCGACCTCGCTAGAGCGCAAGGCGGAGGAGTTCGCCGATGTCGTCAAATCGGGCCGCACGCACCTCATGGATGCCACCCCGGTGACCCTTGGCCAGGAGTTCGGCGCGTTCGCTCAGCAGATCCGCTTCGGTATTGAGCGCGTGGAGTCCGCCGTGCCGCGCGTCGCTGAAGTTCCCCTTGGCGGCACCGCCGTCGGTACCGGCATCAACACCCCGAAGGGCTACCCGAAGCGCGTTGTGGAGATCCTCGCGGAGAACACCGGCCTGCCCTTCACTGAAGCATCGAACCGCTTCGAAGCCATCTCGACCCAGGACGCGCTGGTTGAACTCTCAGGCCACCTCCGCACGATCGCCGTATCGCTGACGAAGATCAACAACGACATCCGCTGGATGGGCTCGGGCCCGCGCACCGGCCTTGGCGAAGTACACCTGCCCGACCTTCAGCCCGGCTCCTCGATCATGCCCGGCAAGGTCAACCCCGTTGTGCCCGAAGCCGTGCTGATGGTGTGCGCCCAGGTCATCGGAAATGACGCCGCGATCGCTTACGGCGGCGCCTCGGGTTCATTCCAGCTCAACGTCATGTTGCCGATGATCGCCCGCAACATCCTCGAATCGATCAAGTTGCTCGCGAACGGCTCCCGCACCCTTGCCGAGAAGACCATCGATGGGCTCGAAGCGAACGTCGAGCGGGCCCGCCAGTTCGCCGAGTCCTCGCCATCGATCGTGACCCCGCTGAACAAGATCATCGGGTACGAAGCCGCCGCCGAGATCGCAAAGTACTCGGTCGCGAACAACACCACGATCCGCGAAGCGGTCGAAGCCCTCGGCTATGTCGAGCGCGGCGACGTTACCGCCGAGCAGCTCGATGAAGCTCTCGACGTCATGGCCATGACCACGCCGTAATCGCGCATAAAAATTGCCCCGACGCGCTGTCGGGGCAATTTTTTTATTTTTTGACGGCGCATAGGCTCACTCGAGGCGGTAGATCAGCTCATCAATCATGCGGCCCTTGTTGTTATCGAAGCCGCTTTCCTCGCCGGCGAGGTTGAAGCCGTTGTTGAGAAGCACGCTCGCGCCGGGCTCGTTCGAGCGGGAGATGTGGGCGAAGATCGGGCGTGCCTTCACTTCGTCGAGGATCGCGCGCAGGGCGCCGGTGGCGACCCCACGCCCCCACAGGGAGCGATCGACCCAGTAGCGAACCTGCAGGCCCTCGTCACTGGGAGCAACGGAGATGTGCCCGGCCGGATCGTGCGACCCATCGATGGTGATCGTGCGAACTGTGGCATCCTCATTGCGGCGCAGTTTTGACCAGAACGAGGTGAACGCCTGCGTATCCGCGTAGTCCTCGAACGTTGATGCTGCCATGGATTGCGCGTGCGGATCCTGGAGATATCCGAAGAAGATCGGCAGATCCTCATCCCATACCTCGCGCAAACTGACTCGAAGTTTTTCTTCACTCACGATGTGCCTGCTTCCTTGTTGACAACCTCATGAACGTGACGCCACTTTACCAAAGTTTTAATAATCGTTGGCGGCACGCAAGGAGCGTTGTTTTAGTCTTCATCCTCATCCCCGCGAACGACCTGGAGGGTCTGGCGCGCGATTTCCCACTCCTCGTTCGTTGGGATGATGAGCGTACGGATCGCCGCGCCATCGGCGCTGATGTCGCGCACTCCGGCCTTGCGTTCGTTGTTCTTCGCCGGGTCGATGGCGATGCCGAGATGTTCCAGCCCCTCGGTCGACATGGCGCGCACCGGCGCAGAGTTCTCGCCGATCCCAGCGGTAAACACGAGGGCGTCCACGCGCCCAAGCACAGCGAAGTAGGCGCCGATGTATTTCTTCAGCCGGTAGGTGTAGACATCGAGTCCGGCTCCCGCGGCGGGGTTGCCCGCCTCCCATGCTTCGACGACGTCGCGCATGTCCTGGTGCCCGGTTAGGCCGAGCATGCCCGAGCGGCGGTTATAGAGGTCGTCGATTTCCTCTAAGGTCATGCCCGCGGCGCGTGCGAGGTACATCGTGACGGCGGGGTCGATGTCGCCGGTGCGGGTGCCCATGACGAGGCCTTCGAGCGGGGTCATGCCCATGGAGGTGTCGACGGAGGCGCCGCCGGCAACCGCTGTGGCTGAGGCGCCGTTGCCGAGGTGGAGCACGATGAGGGTCGTGTCGGAATCCTGTTTACCGAGGAACTGCGCGGCCTGCTTCGATACGTAGGAGTGTGAGGTGCCGTGGAAGCCGTAGCGGCGTACGCGGTGCTGGCGGGCGACCTCGGCGTTGAGGGCGTAGGTCGAGGCGCGCGGGGGCATCGTCATGTGGAACGCGGTGTCGAAGACGGCGACGTGCGGGAGGTCGGGAAAGACTTTCTCCGCAGCGCGGATCCCATCGAGGTTCGGCGGATTGTGCAGCGGCGCGAGAGGGGAGAGGTTGCCGATGATCTCTTTCGCCTGCTCATCGATGAGTACGGGTGCGCCGAAACGGTACCCACCTTGAACGACTCGGTGGCCGACTGCAGCGAGCTCGAGCGAATCGAGGTTCGGCCCGACCTCGGCGAACACGCGCTCCATCTGGCGAATCGCCTCGGTGTGATCATCCGCTTCGATGTCCCAGCAGGTTTTCTCCCCGCCCTGTTCGTGCACAAGGGATGCGCCTTCGGACCCGATGCGTTCGATGAGGCCGGAGGCTGCGGCGATCCCGGTGAGGGCGTCAACGACCTGGTACTTCAGCGATGACGAACCTGAGTTGATAACGAGAATCTGGCTACTCACTCGGAAACTCCTTGCGCTTGGATGGCCGTGATCGCCACGGTGTTAACGATGTCTTGAACGAGGGCTCCGCGGGAGAGGTCGTTCACTGGTTTGCGCAGGCCCTGCAAGACGGGGCCGATCGCGATGGCACCGGCGCTGCGCTGCACGGCCTTGTATGTGTTGTTGCCTGTGTTGAGATCCGGGAAGATGAACACCGTTGCGTGGCCGGCGACCTGCGAGTCGGGGAGCTTTGCCGCGGCAACCGAGGAATCAACGGCGGCGTCGTACTGGATCGGGCCTTCGACCTCGAAATCGCGCTCACGCGCGCGCACGATTTCCGTTGCCTCGCGGACCTTATCGACGTCGTCACCCGAGCCCGAGGCCCCGGTGGAGTAGGAGAGCATCGCGACGCGGGGGTCGACCCCGAACTGGCGGGCGGTTTCTGCTGAGGAGAACGCGATATCGGCGAGTTGCTCGGCGTTCGGGTCGGGATTGACGGCGCAGTCGCCATATACGAGCACCCGATCGGCCAGGCACATGAAGAACACCGAGGACACGATCGAGGTGCCAGGCTCTGTCTTGATGATCTGGAACGCCGGCGAAATTGTGTGGGCCGTGGTGTGTGCTGCCCCGGAGACCATCCCGTCGGCGTATCCGAAGTGGACCATGAGCGTGCCGAAGTACGACACATCGCCGATGACCTCACGCGCACGGTCGAGCGAGACCCCCTTGTGGGCGCGCAGTTTTGCGTACTCGAACGCGAACTCATCGCGCCACTCGCTCGTTTTCGGATCGATGATCGCGGCGTTTGCGATATCGAGGCTCAGTTCAGCAGCACGTGAGCGAATCGCGGATTCATCGCCAAGGAGGGTGATGTCGGCGGCCTCGCGAGCGAGAATTGTTGAGGTGGCGCGCAGGATGCGGTCGTCGTTGCCTTCGGGGAGCACGATGTGTTTACGGTCGGCACGGGCACGCTCGAGGAGGTCGTACTCAAACATGAGCGGGGTGACCACGTTCGCCCGGGGAACGTTGATCGCCTCACGCAAGCGCTCGCCGTCAATACCCGCTTCAAACAGCGAGCGCGCGACGTCAATTTTGCGCTGCGAACCCGTGGAGAGCAGGCCGCGGGTCTCGACGACGCGGCGGGCGGTGTCGAAGGTGCCGAAGCGCGTGCCGATCATGGGTAGGCGTTGGCCGAGGCCCTCGATGAGTTTGCTCACCTGCTCCGAGGGCAGGTAGCCGCCGTTGAGGATGAGCGCGGCCATCGATGGGTGGGATTCGGCGGCGTGGGCGGCGGCGACGGCGAGAACGACGTCGGAGCGGTCGCCGGGAACGACGACGACGGAGCCGTCGGTGAGGCGGTCGATGATGTGATCCATCGTCATCCCGCCAACGATGACGTGCTCGACCTCGCGGTCGAGGAGTTCTTCATCCCCGCCGATGAGGTGCCCTTCGACGGCGGTCATGAGCTCGCGTACGGACGGCGCCGATAGCAGCGGCACGTCGGGGAGAACCCACGCGGGGATCCCGAGGTCGGCGATCGCCTCTTGTACCTCTAGGAGGCGTTCGGGCACGGCGCGGTTGGCGACGGCGGCGACGGTTTGGGCGTGGGCGGCTTCGAGCACGCCGAGTGCCGCGTCCATCACTTGGCGTACCTCATGGCCGTGGCGGTTCCACGCTGAGGTGACGAGCACGACGGCGGAGCCGAGGTTCGCGGCGATGCGGGCGTTGTAGGCGAGTTCGGTCGGGCCTGCGACGTCGGTGTAATCGGAGCCGATGATGACCATGACGTCGCAGGTGGCGGCGGTCTCGCGATACTTGCGGATGATCTCACTCAGCGCGCCTTCGGGGTCAGCGTGGACGTCCTCATACGTCACCCCGACGCACTCTTCATACGTGAGGTCGATCGCTTCGTGACGCAGGAAGAGATCGAGCACGGTGTCGAGTTCTTCGCCAGCGCGCATGATCGGTCGGAACACTCCAACGCGGCGAACCTGGCCCGCGAGCAGATCGACTATGCCTAGCGCGATCGATGATTTACCTGTGTGGCCTTCGGGTGAGGCGACGTAAATGCTGCGGGTTGTCATGAGATCCTTTCGCGCAGGTGGCGTCAGTGGCAGGCGAGAAATGCCCCTGCCTCGATGTTAGGCGAAGAATCTCGGCCCGCAGGTGCCCAAAAGGCCTAGACGAGCATGGAGCTTGCTCCCAGAAAAGCCACGTATCCTTGAATGCGTGAGGAAAACTGCGCGCACTCGACCCCGCCACGTGTGGGCGGTCGCAAAGACCCCGCGGATGGTTGGCTTCACGCTCGTGATCATCGCCGCCGTCATCGTCACGGTGCAATTAGGCACGTGGCAACTCGACCGCGCTGTGGCCCGCGCCGAGCAGGCCGCCGAGGCTGAGATGAACGCCAAACTCGGCAGCGAACCCGAGCCGATCGCCGACGTCGTTGAACCCCAAACGGCGTTCGTTCAGCGCATGGTTGGCCAGCGTGTCGAAGTGGTCGGCACGTTCGAAGGCCCGGAATTCTTCGTGGCGCACAAATTCAAGGCAGATGAGTCCGATCCGAAGAACAAGGATCTGTGGACTCACGGCTACTGGGTGCTCAGCCCGCTGCGCACACCTGAGGGCGCGCTGATGCCCGTCGTGCGCGGGTGGGTCGAACACGACGATGCTGCCTACCTCAACGCTGAAGGTCTGACCGCCCGCGTCGTCGGCGCGCTCGATGGCACCGACCCGGCCGGGGACCCGGTTGATGGCAACACGATCGGCTCAGTCAGCACCGGCCAACTCGCCAACATCTGGGATGGCCCGATGTACTCCGGTTTCGTTATCGCAACCGAGATCGACCCCGCCCCCTCCACCCCTTTAGGCCTCCCCGCGCTGGAGCCAGCCGCCACCCCCGTGCTGGACGGCGGGGGACTCAACCTTCGTAACCTCGCCTATGCGGCCGAGTGGTTTATTTTTGGTGGCTTCGCAGTTGCCGTGTGGTGGCGCCTGATCCGTGACGAGGCGAACGAACTTGCCGTAGCTGAAGCCAACGCTGATGTATCCGCCCCCGAGAAGGAGCATTCATGACCGACGTATCTCTTGACGAACGCGAAACCAAAGACCGTTCAGCGTTCAACCGCTACCGGATCATGGCGTTCATCACGGGTAGCTTCCTGCTGCTGCTCACCGTTGAGATGGTCCTGAAATACGTGTTCCGCCTCGCGGGCTCCGACGACATGGGATACGCCAAGCCCGTAATCGGCAACTGGATCGCGTTCACACACGGATGGATCTACGTGCTCTACCTCATCGCCGTGTTCGACATGTGGTCGCGCTTCCGCTGGGGCCTTGGGCGCATGTTCACGCTCATCATCGCCGGGGTTGTGCCGGTGCTGTCGTTCATCATGGAGCCGCGCGCCAAGCGGTGGGTCGAGGACACCCTCGCCGAGCGCCGCGCCAACGCCTAGCCTGCAGAACCCCGCGCGTATCTCAGGAGCACGTTCGCGAGGCTCTACGTCGGTGTGGCCCGCACCCTAAGCACCGACGACATCGGCGGGCCACGACGCGAAAGCCGCCTGGGCGTCGTCATCAATGATCCGCGCAGCGCGCCAGGAGTCGTAACGGGTGCCGCGCTGGAAAATCCCGAGGCGAGCCAGCCCCTCGTAGGCGAAGCCGGCGCGCCGCGCGCAGCGGGCTGAGGCGGTGTTGCCCACGATGGCCTCCCACGCGATGCGCTGCAGGCCAAGGTCGCTGAACCCGAAGGTGCACACCGCCTCGATGGCTTCTGCGGCGATGCCCTGCCCGCGTGCGTTTGGCGCAATCCAGTATCCAACCTCGGCGGCGCCGTCATCCACGTCAAAGAGCGAGGCCATGCCCACGAGCTCGCCGCCGCGGCGGATCGCCCACGTGTAGGTCGCGCCCCAGTCGGCCTCGACCGA
>CAYVDF010000005.1:23260-24781 GCA_964450475.1 uncultured Pseudactinotalea sp. | reverse complement strand
AGATCACCTCAGCCGAAATTCGTGAGGCTCTGGCGCGCCGCCGACTCGGCTACGGTCGTGGGGCGCGCATGAAATTCGAACAAGATGAGCTCCGCCTCATTGCTGGGATACGCCACGGGTTCACCCAAGGCGGCCCGATCGCAATCGAGATCGGTAATACCGAGTGGCCCAAGTGGGAAACAGTCATGTCACCCGACCCGGTCGACCCGGCAGATCTCGAAATCGACGCCGGTACCGGTGACTCGCGCGAGCAGGCTCGCAACAAGCCTCTGACCCGCCCGCGCCCTGGGCACGCGGACCTCACGGGGATGGCGAAGTACGGTTTCGACGACGCCCGCCCCGTACTCGAGCGCGCCTCGGCCCGCGAAACCGCGACACGAGTGGCGCTCGGCCAGGTAGCAGCCAACCTCTTAGAGCAGGCGGCGGGAATCCGCCTCGTATCCCACGTTGTTGGCGTTGGCCCCGTGCGGGTTCCCGACGACGCGCCGGCACCCACCCCTGACGATGTCGAAGCGCTCGATGCCGATCCTATCCGATGCTTCCACCCCGAGACCTCCGCTGAGATGGTTGCGGAAATCGACGATGCGAAGAAGTCCGGCGACACCCTCGGTGGCACCGTCGAAGTCCTCGCATACAACGTGCCACGCGGCCTCGGCTCATATGTCCAAGGCGATCGCAAACTCGATTCCCGCATCGCCGGTGCCCTCATGGGTATCCAGGCCTTCAAAGGCGTAGAGATTGGGGATGGCTTCGAAACCGCCCGCCGGCGTGGCTCCGTTGCCCACGATGAAATCGTGCGAGATGAGCAGGGCCGCGTCGTTCGTGCAACGAACCGTGCAGGCGGTATCGAGGGCGGCATGAGCAACGGTGCGGTCATCGTCGCCCGCGGCGCTCTCAAACCCATCTCCACGGTTCCCCGCGCTCTCGCGACGATCGATACCGCCACCGGTGAGGCAGCCAAGGCCCTGCACCAGCGCTCCGACGTTTGCGCAGCAGCCCCCGCAGCGGTCGTCGCCGAGGCAATGGTTGCCCTCGTACTCGCTCAGGCGCTCCTTGAAAAGACCGGCGGCGATTCCCTGCCCGAGGTACAGCGCAACCTCAACGCCTACCTCGACGCCATTCCGGAGACGTTTAAATGAAGCCCTACGTTGTTCTCATTGGCCCACCTGGTGCCGGTAAATCCAGCGTCGGACGCCGCCTCGCCGAGCTCTTAGAGCTCCCGTTCGCCGATACCGATGAAATGATCGAGGCAACTGCCGGAAAAGAGATCTCAGACATTTTCATTGACGACGGCGAACCCGCCTTTCGTCAACTCGAAAAGGTTGCCGTTGCGGACGCTCTTGCAACGCATGAGGGGGTTCTCTCCCTCGGGGGAGGCGCCATCATGGATGATGACACGCGCGCCGCTTTACATGAACACCGCGTCGTGTTCCTCACCGTCGGCCTTGCCGCGGCCTCTCCGCGGGTGGGGTTCACCCGCAACCGCCCGCTCCTCATCGGTAGCCCTCGGAGGCAATGGCT
>CAYVDF010000005.1:0-23160 GCA_964450475.1 uncultured Pseudactinotalea sp. | reverse complement strand
CTTTCGGTCACGGCCGAAGCCGTACGCGAAGACCTCCAAGAGGCGGGGTACGAAACCTACATCGCCGAAGTTCCCGACGCTGAAGAAGCGAAAACCGCCCAGGTTGCCGCCTTCTGTTGGGGCATCCTCGGCCAAGCAAACTTCACCCGCTCCGACATCATCATCGGCATCGGGGGCGGAGCAACGACCGACCTCGCCGGGTTCGTCGCAGCGACGTGGCTGCGTGGAGTGCGCGTGATCCACGTTCCCACGACCCTCCTGGGGATGGTCGATGCCGCGGTCGGGGGCAAAACCGGGATCAACACGAAGGAAGGCAAAAACCTCGTCGGTTCCTTCCATTCACCCATTGGTGTGCTCGCGGACCTCAGAACCCTAGAAACACTGCCGAAGTACGACCTAGTTGCAGGTTTGGCCGAAGTCATCAAATGCGGCTTTATCGCCGATGAACGCATCCTCGACCTCATCGAGGCCACTCCCGAGGCCGCACAAGATCCGAACGGTCAGGTGCTGCCCGAGCTCATCGAACGCGCCATCAAGGTCAAGGCCGACGTTGTGAGCCAAGACTTGCGCGAATCAAGCCTGCGCGAAATCCTCAACTACGGTCACACCCTCGCGCACGCCATCGAACGTACCGAGCGCTACCAATGGCGCCACGGCGCGGCTGTCAGCGTCGGTATGGTCTACGCTGCCGAACTCGCCCGCCTCGCAGGGCGCCTGAGTGAAGACGACGTCAATCGCCACCGCGAGATCCTCACCTCGGTGGGTCTTCCCGTGACGTACCGGGGAGACCGCTGGAGCGAACTGTTCGCGACGATGAAGGTTGATAAGAAGACCCGCGGTGATCTCATCCGGTTTGTTGTGCTCGATGAGATCGGGCGACCGAGTCGCCTCGAGGGCCCCGACCCGACACTTCTGCTCGCCGCATACACCGAGATTTCCGAGGACGCCCCAAAGAATCGGACGGTCATGCTATGACAAAGGTGCTCGTTGTTTCAGGCCCAAACCTGTCGCGTCTTGGCTCGCGCGAACCCGACGTTTACGGCGACGACTCCTACGCCGAACTCACCAATCGAATTGGGATGTGGGCAGCCGAACTCGACCTCGACGCCGACGTGCGCCAGACCGATTCGGAAGCCGAGATGATCGGCTGGTTACACGAAGCAGCCGAGGAGGGCTACGACGTCGTCATCAATCCTGCGGCGTTCACGCACTACTCCTACGCTGTACGCGACGCCGCGGCCCAGGTCGTGACGGCGGGTGGCAAGCTCATCGAGGTTCACCTGACCAACCCAGCAACGCGGGAACGGTTCCGGCACCTGTCGGTGATTGCGGGCGTGGCCACGGGAACGGTCGCGGGGTTTGGGATGGAATCCTACCGTCTTGCCCTTAGGGCACTGTAATAGGCCTCACCGCAGGCAGCACGCGCTAACGGCGCTGTGCCGGTAAGCTTGTGGGCGAAAAGCTTTAGCGATAACGAAAGGCATTCGGTGGCCACCACAAACGATCTTAAGAACGGCATGGTTCTCAACCTTGACGGCGAACTCTGGTCCGTCGTTGAGTTCCTCCACGTCAAGCCCGGCAAGGGACCCGCATTCGTGCGCACCAAGCTTAAGGCGGTTCCGAGCGGCAAGGTCGTTTCCCGCACCTTCAACGCCGGCCTGAAGGTCGACGTCGCCAACATCGACCGCCGCGATATGCAGTACCTGTACCGCGATGGCACCGATTTCGTATTCATGGACATGGCCGACTACGACCAGCTCAACGTTGGCGAAGCCATGGTCGGCGAGGCAGCCAACTACCTCCTCGAAGGTGAAAACGCGACGCTTGCGATGCACGACGGCCAGGTTCTCTACATCGACCTCCCCGCTGCTGTAACCCTCGAAGTAACCTTCACCGAGCCCGGTGTTCAGGGTGACCGCTCGAACGCCGGCACCAAGCCGGCCCAGGTAGAGACGGGGTATGAACTGCAGGTTCCCCTCTTCATCGACATGGGCACGAAGATCCGCGTTGACACCCGCTCCGGTGAATACCTTGGGCGAGCAACGGACTAGTGAAAGCCCGTACCCGAGCGCGAAAGCGCGCGATCGATCTTCTATATGAAGCCGACCTGCGCACCCTGAACCGGAGCGCGGATCGCCCTGCCCACTTCGATGAGGTTCTCCTCGAAGTCCTGCGCGAGCGTCTCGAGTTCCCAGGTCACGAAGCGGCACTCCCGCAGTACGCCGTCGACATCGCCGAAGGTGTTGCCTCGCAGCTTGCGCACATCGATGAGTACCTCACGACCTACTCGCACGGATGGACGCTGCCGCGGATGCCGGCAGTTGACCGCGCCATATTGCGTGTGGGCGCATGGGAAATCCTGTACAACAAAGAAGTACCTGATGCGGTCGCGATCGACGAAGCGCTGGCGCTAGCCACGCGGCTGTCGACCGACGACTCCCCAGCCTTCATCAATGGGTTACTCGACCGGATCATGCAGATGAAGCCCTAACAAAATATTTTTGGAGGATGCAATGACGCAGTCTTCACCACCACGCAGCCAAGTTGTTGGCTACGCCGTCGGTTCCGTTGGCACCGGTGGCTTTGGTGTCTTACCAGGCCTCGTACTGAGCTACTACCTGACAGACACACTCGGGGTTGCTGCGTTGATGGCCGGCCTCATCGTCACGCTGCCAAAGATCTGGGACGTCGTAATCGACCCGTTAATTGGCAATTTCTCTGACGCCGACGCCTCGAGCCGCGGTTCGCGTCGCCCACTCATGCTCGCAGGCGCACTCACTCTGCCGATTTGTTTCTTTCTCGTCTTCGCCACTCCGGCGTCCTTTTCTCCTGCGCTTGCTGGGGCATGGGTCGTGGTGACGTTTATGATTTCAACGACGGCGTTCTCGATGTTCCAGGTGCCCTACATCGCTCTTCCGGCCGAACTTGCGGACACCCCGACGGCGCGCACCGCGTTCGTCGCGCCGCGCATCGCAGTTCTCGCCCTCGCCATCCTCGCCTTCGGTGGGGGAGGGCCAGTCATTCGTGACATGGCTGGAGGGGAACATCGTGGCTACCTCGTCATGGGACTGGTCACTGGGCTGCTCGTCGGCATTGGCATGGTTACCTCGACTTTCCTCACCACGCCGAAGGCGAAGCGGGCGCCCGGTGGGCTTAAACATCAGATCCGCACCTCGGCGCTCAAGGCTCCCGAGGCGTACTCGAAGGCCATTCAAGTCGTGCGGGAGAGTGAACACTTGCGCCCACTCCTTGGGGCATTCGTGCTCCAAGCACTCGCTGCTGGAACGATGCTCGCAGGTGCCCCGTATCTGGCGACATACATTCTCGGGAACGAAGGGGCGGCCTCAATCCTGTTCGTTGCCCTCGTCGCGCCGGCACTCGCCATCATGCCTCTCGCCAGGCGCCTGGCAGACCGCGTCGGCAAGCGTCGTGCCTTCGTCCTTGCATCCATGACCTTCGCTGTCGGGGCAGGCTCTCTCCTTGGCCTATTCATTGCCCCCGGTGCATGGGTCTATGCAGCAGTGGCGATCGCCGGAGTTGGGTACGCCGGTATGCAGCTTTATCCGCTCGCAATGCTTCCCGACGTCATCGCTGCCGATCGTGTCGCGCGCGGTGACGACCGCGGAGGAATCATCTCGGGCGTATGGACGGCGGGGGAGACCACGGGCATGGCACTTGGACCTACCGCTGCGCTTCTCGTTCTCGCAGTCACCGGGTTTATCTCATCGAAGGGAGCTGAAGTCGCGAACCAGCCTCCCTCGGCACTCGCAGGCGTTATCCTCATCATGAGTGCATTACCGGCGAGCCTCGCCCTGCTCGCTCTTATTCCGCTCAAACGCTATACCCTCACTCGATAAGGACGATGATGCATCCTTCTTCAGGCCGCCCCGCCGAGGAGATTCTCGAGGCGATCGAGGCCCTGCGGTCGCTCGACCCCCCGACCCATGGCGGCAAGGTACTCTCCTACGTCTACGACCCGGGTATCGAGGGGCTTGACGACCTCATTCACGCCGCGGTCGCCGCGTTCCTACCGGTCAACGGGCTCGACCCAACAACGTTCGCGTCGGTCGCGGTGTTGGAGCGCGACGTCGTCGCGTTTGGTCGGGAGATCACCAACGGCGATTACGATGTCGTCGGGAATGTCACCGCGGGCGGAACCGAATCGTGCCTCCTCGCCGTCAAAACTGCTCGCGACATCTGGCGTCAAAGCAACGCGGGTCGCCCGGCCTTAGTCGCCGCCAAGACGGTGCACCCCGCGTTTCATAAGGCGTCCGCCTACTTTGACGTCGATATGACACCAGTCGATGTTGATACCTCGACGGGTGCTGTTCGTACCGAGACGATGCTTGCAACCGTCGATGCCTTGATTGAGCAAGGGCGCCCGCCCGCGCTCGTCGTGCTCTCCGCACCGAACTATCCGCTTGGGGCAATCGACCCGATCGAAGAACTTGCACCGGCGCTTGCATCCCGCGACATTCCCGTGCACGTAGACGCGTGCGTTGGCGGGTTTGTGCTGCCGTTCTACCCAGTGGAGGTGCCTGCGTGGGATTTCCGCGTCGAGGGGGTCACCTCTATCTCGCTTGATGCTCACAAGTACGGCTACGCCCCAAAGGGTGCCTCCCTCATCCTGTACCGAGGGCGCGAACGCCACCAGGCACAGTATTTTTCGTGCGTCTCGTGGCCTGGCTACCCCGTCGTCAACCCGACACTCCTTGGTTCCAAGTCGGCGACGGCTCTGGCAGCAACGTGGGCGATCATCAAACACCTTGGGATTGAAGGCTTCCGCGCCACCACTGAAAAAATCTTCCGAGCCACGACCGACGTGCGCGCAGCCATCGATGCCATCCCTGGGATCAAAGTGATCGGCGAACCCTTGGGCCCGCTTATCGCTGTCGGCGCCGATGACGGACCCGGCGCGGTGGATCCGTTCCACCTCATCGATGCCCTCCGCCCTCACGGATTTATCGCCCAAGCCCAGCCCGCGTGGGATAAGTTCCCGCGTTCAGCCCATCTCACGCTTACCCCCGTGACGGCGTCAGTCAGCGACGAGCTCTGCGATGCCCTTCGCGCTGCAGCCGACGACGTCCGCGGGAAGCCCGCCGCGGAAGCCGACCTGTCACTCCTGACTCAGGTTGCCGAACATGGCCTCCCCTCTGATCAAGCAACCATCATGGCAACGCTGGAGGAACTCCCCGAGGACATGGCGAAGGCTGCGCTCATCGGGGTGCTCGCGCGCATCATCGATCCCGACATGAACAACTAACTCACCCCACACCGCTTGCTGTGGGAGCAGCCAGAGAAAATATTTTTGTTTTCGTGCACCGCTTGGGTGCCGGAGAGGACTACAGTAGGAAACGCACACGCACACCTTTAAGCCCGTCCAGAGAGGCGGGGAAGGAGGCGCCGGATGAGTTCCGGAACCGAATTATTGTCGCCCACTGATATAGCCCGAGCCTTAACCCGCATCTCCCACGAAATCTTGGAGCGGAACAAAGGCGCCAACGAGGTCATCCTCTTGGGTATTCCGACTCGCGGAGTATTCCTCGCCGAGCGGCTCGGTAAGAAGATTCTCGCCGCAGAGAAATCCGACCGAGGGATCGAGTCCCTCGTCGGAACAATTGACATCACGCTGCACCGTGACGATCTGCGGCAAAACCCCACCCGCGCGATCCGACCAACACGGATTCCACCTCAGGGAATCGACGGAAAAATCGTCGTACTCGTTGACGACGTGCTCTACTCAGGACGCACGATCCGCGCGGCACTCGATGCGATCTCCGACATCGGCCGACCACGAGCCGTGCAACTCGCCGTCCTCGTCGACCGCGGGCATCGAGAACTGCCTATCCGCGCGGACTACATTGGCAAGAACTTACCGACCTCCCGCAGCGAACGAGTCGCGGTCTTGCTGGAAGAGTTCGATGGCAAGGACGCGGTGATCCTGTCATGAAACACCTCCTATCAGCACGCGATCTCAACCGCGACCTCGCCGTCCAAGTTCTCGACACCGCCGCGACGATGGCGGCAACCCAGGACCGGGAAATTCGGAAACTCCCCGCACTCCTTGGAAAAACGGTCGTTAACCTCTTCTTCGAGGATTCCACCCGCACGCGTATTTCCTTTGAAGCCGCGGCGAAGCGGCTGTCCGCGGACGTGATTAACTTCTCCGCTAAGGGATCATCGGTTTCCAAGGGGGAGTCCCTGAAGGACACCGCCCAGACCCTGCAGGCCATGGGTGCCGATGCCGTCGTCGTTCGCCACAGTTCATCGGGAGCTCCTGAACAACTCGCAACCTCCGGCTGGATTGACGCCGGCGTCGTCAATGCCGGTGATGGCACGCACCAGCACCCGACCCAAGCTCTGCTCGATGCGTTCACTCTTCGCCGTCACCTCGTCGGTGATGGGGACGACGACGCATGCTCAGGTAAAGACCTTTCGGGCGTGAGAGTGACCATCGTTGGGGACATCCTGCACTCCCGCGTCGCGCGCTCGAACGTTGACCTGTTGACCACGCTCGGCGCAAAGGTGACGATCGTTGCCCCGCCGACGCTCCTGCCGGCCCATCTCAACACGTGGCCTGTCGACGTCTCCTATGACCTCGATGCCGCAATCGACGCGCAACCCGATGCGATCATGATGCTCCGCGTCCAGGCTGAGCGGATGAGCGATCAAGGTTTCTTCCCCTCGGCGATGGAATACGCGCGCCATTATGGGCTCGACAAACTCCGGGCTAAGCGCCTCGGTAAAGACGCCATCATCATGCACCCCGGGCCGATGAACCGCGGCTTAGAAATTTCTGCGCAGGCCGCCGACTCCGAACGCGCCGTCATCACTGAACAAGTGACCAACGGTGTCGCCGTGCGCATGGCCGTTCTCTACATGCTCCTGGCTGGAGCGCCATCGGAAAGGACACAATGACTACCTACCTGATTCGCAACTGTCGCCCCCTCGGCGGTGACCCCGTGGACATCCTCATCTCCGATGGAAAAATCGCAGAGATCGGAAGTGGGCTATCGGCCGACGGAACCGAGGTCATCGACGCCACCGGACTCATCGCACTTCCTGGCCTTGTCGATCTGCACACGCACCTGCGCGAACCAGGGCGTGAGGATGCCGAGACTATCGAGACCGGCACCCGCGCCGCCGCTGCGGGCGGGTTCACGTGCGTCCACGCGATGGCTAACACCCAACCCGTTGCCGACACCGCGGGTGTAGTCGAGCAGGTATGGCACAAGGGGCAAGAGGCCGGGTGGTGCGAGGTGCGTCCCGTTGGCGCGGTAACCGTCGGACTTGCGGGGGAGCGTCTCGCCGAGATCGGCGCGATGGCCACCTCGGCAGCTGCCGTGCGCGTCTTCTCTGACGACGGGATCTGCGTGTCGGATCCGGTGATCATGCGCCGTGCTCTGGAATACGTCAAAGCGTTTGACGGCGTCATTGCCCAACACGCGCAGGAACCTCGCCTCACCGAGGGCTCGCTCATGCACGAAGGTGACGTCTCCGCAGAACTTGGACTGAAAGGCTGGCCGGCGGTTGCCGAAGAGGCGATCATTGCCCGCGACGTGCTCCTCGCCGAGCACGTTCAGTCACGACTGCACATCTGCCATCTTTCAACGGCCGGCTCAGTTGACATCGTGCGCTGGGCCAAGCAGCGCGGGATCAACGTCACCGCGGAGGTCTGCCCGCACCACCTCATCCTCACCGATGAGCACGTGCGCGGGTACTCCTCGCTGTTCAAGGTCAACCCGCCCCTTCGCACGCCAGAAGATGTTGAAGCAGTGCGCGCAGGGCTGGCTGACGGAACGATCGATATCGTTGCAACAGACCACGCCCCGCACTCAGCAGAGACGAAGGATTGCGAGTTTTCCGCCGCCGCGTTTGGCATGACTGGTCTCGAAACTGCGCTGTCGATCGTCATCGAAACGATGGTCAACAACCCCAAATACGACTTCGGGTGGGCAGATCTCGCTCGGACGATGTCGGCAACTCCCGCCGAGATTGGGCGCGTTGATGGCCAAGGCCGGCCACTCGCCGTCGGGGAACCGGCACACATTGTGCTCGTTGATGCCGACACACGGTGGACGGTTAGGGCCGAAGATCTCCACTCGATGAGCGAGAACACCCCGTACGGGGAGATGGACCTGCCGGGTAAGGTCGTGGCAACGTTCTACCGAGGGCGCCCGACTGTTCTCGACGGCGAACCCGTGGCGAGGGGCTAACCCGTGAGGCAATTCTTTGCTGTCATGATCCTAGTGGGCATCACGATCGGGATCATGTACCTCATGCTGCATGGGTGGAACGCCCGCACGCGCAAGATCGACATCGAGGCGCTGCCCGAACTCCCCGCAGAGACTGACGAGGACGCACCGACAACATCCGGAATCTATGTCACCTCCACGCTCGCAGGGCAACCGTACGAGCGCGTCACGGCACAAGGATTGGGGGTGAAAGCAGCAGTCGACGTGGTGGTTCGCGAAGACGGAGTTCTCCTCCGTCGCCAGGGCGCCGATGACCTGTTCATCCCTCGCCTAAGCCTCCATCAGATTGGTCGAACCGCGGGGATGATCGGCAAATTCGCAGCCCCCGGAAGCATCGTCGTAATCCGATGGAAACTCGATGACCTCATGCTCGATACCGGTATTCACGTGCGCTCCGACGCCCCACGTGAGATTCTCATCGAGCAACTCACCGCCCTCATTGATGAACCTAGCGAAACGGCACGCGAGTGAACAAAGTCCCAGCAACGTTAGTGTGCGAAGACGGCCGGACCTTTACGGGAGTCTCAATAGGAAGCCAGGGCGCGGCGATCGGCCGGCTGCTCCCGATGATGGCGTCGTCGAGTTATCAAGAATTCTTGACGTCGGGGGAAGCTGACGGGGCGATCGTTCTGTTCACGACCCCGCACATCGGCAACGTCGGCACGAACGATGAGGACGCGCAGGGGCAGTTCCGGGTGGCTGGAGTCATCATGCGCGAACGCCCGCGCATCGCCTCAAATTGGCGAGCAACACGGGACTTCACGGGCGATCTCATTGCTTCCGGCACGGTCGGCATCGCCGAGATCGATACCCGCGCGCTCCTGCGCCACCTGCGAAACAACGGGCCGATGAAAGTGGGAATCTTCTCTGGCTCCACCGGCTCCGATGAGGACCTGCTCACCGAGGTTCGCGCCTTCGAACCAGTGGTCCCCGCGTCGACCGTAGGTGAGGACCCTGCGACGGGCGAGCTTGCAGTCATCGACCTTGGATCGGGTCAGCGCATCGCACAGACGGCGCGGGAGGGTAACCAAACGGTTGCCGTGCTGGGCGCTGATGCTTCTTTCGACGAGGTTCAAGCCACAGGCGCATCCCGGGTCATCATCTCTGGCGGCCCGGGCGCTCACACGGATTACCCGAAGACCGAAGAACTTCTTCGGGCACTCGTCGAAAACGGCATGCCCGTGCTGGCCCTCGGGGTTGGCCATCTCCTGCTAGGCAGTGTTCTCGGCGCAGCAGTGAAACCCTTGGATGCTCCACACTTCAGCGCGAACCACCCCGTCCGCGACCTGGCCACCCAGCGAGTGCTCATCACCGCACACTCCCACGACCACACAGTCGTCCTGCCCGAGAATGGAGAGCTGACCGCGACGCACGTTAGCCTCAACGACAACACCGTCGAAGGCTTCCAACTCGGCGATCGCCCCGTGTTTGGCCTGCAATTCCATGTTGGTGAAGGTTTTGGCTCGTCCGACGTTGATTACCTATTTGATTTCGCCTTCTGCAAGGACCTCTAATGCCACGCCGCACTGACCTTTCCAGCGTCCTCGTCATCGGATCCGGCCCAATCGTCATCGGCCAGGCCGCCGAGTTCGACTACTCCGGCACCCAAGCCTGCCGGGTGTTGCGCGAAGAGGGCCTGCGCGTCATTCTCGTCAACTCCAACCCGGCGACGATCATGACCGATCCAGACTTCGCCGACGCCACCTACCTCGAGCCGATCACGACCCCCGTGTTGGAAGCGATCATCGCCAAAGAGCGCCCCGATGCGCTCCTCGCCACCCTCGGCGGGCAAACCGCGCTCAATGCTGCGGTCGCACTCCACGACGCCGGTATTTTAGAAAAGTACGGTGTCGAACTCATCGGCGTGCGCATCGACGCCATCCAGGCCGGGGAGGACCGGCAGGCGTTCAAAGATGTTGTTGAACGCTGCGGCGCTGAGGTAGCCCGCTCGCGTATTGCTCACTCGATGGATGAGTGCCTGCAGGCGGTTGAAGAATTCGGTTACCCCATCGTTGTGCGCCCCTCCTTCACAATGGGAGGCCTCGGTTCGGGGATCGCGTTCAATGAGGAAGAGCTGCGCACGATTGCTGGTGCCGGGTTGCACTATTCGCCCACCACCGAAGTGCTGTTAGAAGAATCGATCCTTGGGTGGAAGGAATTCGAGCTCGAGCTCGTGCGCGACCGCGCAGACAACGTCATAGTCGTGTGCTCCATAGAAAATGTGGACCCCGTTGGCGTTCACACCGGTGATGCGGTAACCGTCGCCCCGGCGCTCACGCTCACGGATCCTGAAGTCCAGAACATGCGTGACATTGGAATGGCAGTCATCCGCGAAGTCGGTGTCGACACCGGAGGCTGTAACATCCAGTTCGCGATCCACCCGGAAAACGGTCGTGTCGTCGTCATCGAAATGAACCCGCGTGTCTCCCGATCCTCAGCGCTTGCCTCGAAAGCGACCGGATACCCGATCGCGAAGATCGCAGCTCGGCTCGCCCTTGGCTACACGCTCGATGAGATTACCAACGACATGACGGGCGCTACCCCGGCGTCGTTCGAGCCTGCGCTCGATTACGTTGCGGTCAAGGTTCCCCGGTTCACGTTTGAGAAGTTCCCCGCAGCAGACCCGACTTTGACGACGACGATGAAGAGCGTGGGGGAGGCGATGGGGCTTGGGCGTAACTACACCGAGGCACTCAACAAGGCCCTGCGTTCCCTCGATACTGCTGGATCCTCATTCCACTGGCGCGGCGCACCGCCCTCGCCAAAGGAGACCGAGGCGTTGCTCGAATCGGCGAAGGTGCCAACGGCTGGGCGCCTTGTTGATCTGCAACAAGCGATTCGCGGGGGCGCGAGCGTCGAGCAAATCTTCGACGTCACAAAGATTGATCCGTTCTTCGTCGACCAGATGATGCTCCTTCATGAAATTGCCGAGCAGATCAAGGACGCGCCGGCACTCGATGCGGCGACCTTGCGCCGGGCGAAGCGGCACGGATTCTCTGACGTGCAGATCGCCGAGATCCGCAGAATTTCCCCAGACACCGTGCGCGAGATTCGGCAGGCCTATGAACTCCGGCCGGTATACCAAGGCGTGGACACGTGTGCAGGTGAGTTCGCAGCAAAACAGCCCTACCTGTACTCCACGTACGACGAGGAAACCGAGGTTAAGCCCCGCGAGCGTGAGGCGGTCATCATCCTCGGTTCTGGGCCAAACAGGATCGGGCAGGGGATTGAGTTCGACTACTCGTGCGTGCACGCAACGATGGCGCTGCGGGAGAAGTACGAAACGGTTCTCATTAACTGCAACCCAGAAACCGTCTCAACCGACTACGACATCTCCGACCGGTTGTATTTCGAGCCTCTGACCTTCGAAGACGTGCTCAACGTGTACGAGGCGGAGCTTGCCGCGGGTCCAGTCGCGGGTGTCATCGTGCAACTTGGCGGGCAAACCCCGCTCGCACTGGCAGCCCAACTGGAAGCAGCGGGAATCCCGATCCTTGGGACACCGCCTGCTGCGATCGACGCCGCGGAAGACCGCGGACAGTTTGGGCAGGTGCTCCTTGAGGCTGGGCTCAACGCCCCGGCCTTCGGTACGGCGATTTCACTCCAGCAAGCCCGCGAGATAGCCGAGCGCATTGGCTACCCTGTGCTTGTGCGCCCCTCCTACGTTATTGGTGGGCGCGGCATGGAAATCGTCTACGACGACGACCACCTCCTTGACTACGTCTCCCGAGCAACGGGAGTCGATGCCGAACACGCGATCTTACCTGCGCCCGTGCTTGTGGACAGGTTCCTTGATCAGGCGATCGAGATTGATGTCGATGCGCTATACGACGGTGAGGAACTCTTCCTCGGTGGGGTTATGGAACACATCGAGGAGGCCGGTATCCACTCGGGTGACTCCTCCTGCGTCCTCCCGCCGATTACACTCTCGACGTCGATGATTGGAAAGATCCGCGAATCTACTCACGCGATCGCGCGCAATCTTGGCGTTCGCGGACTACTCAACATCCAGTTCGCGTTATCTTCGGACAAACTCTCTGTGTTGGAAGCCAACCCGCGGGCATCACGCACGGTGCCGTTCGTGTCGAAGGCGACCGGTGTGCTTCTGGCCAAGGCCGCTGCGCGAGTGATGGCAGGGGAGTCAATCGTGGACCTGCGTCGCGCGGGCCTGTTACCAGAATCCGATCGCGGCGCGACCGACCTCGGCGCGCCACTCGCCGTCAAAGAATCAGTGCTTCCCTTCCAGCGTTTCCGCACAAAGGACGGCCGCGTCGTCGATTCGATTCTCGGTCCAGAGATGCGCTCAACAGGTGAGGTCATGGGGTATGACGTTGACTTCCCGCTCGCGTTTGCCAAGTCGCAAGCGGCCGCCTACGGCGGTCTTCCGACCTCAGGGACAGCGTTCGTTTCCGTCGCGGATCGTGACAAGCGAGCAATCGCCCTGCCGACAGCTAAGCTCGTTGAGATGGGATTTGAGATTCTCGCGACCGAGGGCACGGCGAGTGTGCTTCAGCGCCACGGGATTACGGCGCGCGTTGTCCGCAAAGCCTCCGACGGCCCCGGCCCAGATGGGGAAGGCACGATCGTCGATCTCATCAACGCAGGTGAACTGGATCTCGTCGTCAATACACCAGGATCGAAGGGGGCGCGGGCCGACGGATACGACATTCGCACTGCAACGACGGCCGCCGATACGGCGATCACGACAACGATCCAGCAGTTCAACGCAGCAGTCCAAGCGATTGAGGCGATCAAGCGGGCGGAGTTCTCGGTAGTCTCGTTGCAGGAACATGATCGCAACCGCCGCGAGCGGGCTAGCACACTGTAAGGAAGACCTCGTGACTCGGTTTGGACACCGCCTTTTTGAGGCGATGCGCACGTACGGCCCGCTGTGCGTCGGGCTTGATCCGCACCCATCGATTCTGGAGTCATGGGGTTTGCCCGATAGCGCCGAGGGCCTGCGCACATTCAGCACGATCACGCTCGAGGCGCTTGAAGGGCGCGTTGCTGCCGTGAAGCCGCAGGTGGCGTTCTATGAGCGCCACGGCTCGGCCGGTATGTCGGTGCTTGAAGATGTGGTGGGGGAGTGCAGGCGGCGCAACCTGCTTAACATCATGGACGCTAAGCGCGGCGATATCGGCAGCACGATGGCGGGCTACGCTGATGCATTTCTACGTGACGGCGGACCCTTCGCGGGCGATGCGCTCACCGTGTCACCGTTCCTCGGCGTCGAGTCGCTCGCCGAAACTATCGAGACGGCGCTTTACTTTAACCGGGGGGTGTTCGTTCTTGCACTGACGTCTAACCCAGAGGGGCACCAAGTGCAGCACTCGACGGGGGCGTCGGGGGTCTCGGTCGCGGGGGAGATCGCCGAGTACGCCGCTACGTGGAACGATGAAGTCCACCCCATGGGCGATGTTGGGCTCGTCGTCGGAGCGACAATTGCCGATTCAGCGCACCGCCTTGGAGTGGACCTCACTGCCGTGAACGGGCCGTTGCTCGCGCCTGGAGTGGGTGCCCAGGGTGGCCGGGTTGAGGACCTGCCGAGCACGTTCGGCGCAGCACTTGCGACAGTTTTGGTGAATTCCAGCCGTGAAATTCTGCGCGCAGGGCCAGATCCTCAGGCCATTAGCGCGGCAGCCAGCGATCTTTCCACTAGATTAGGTGCATTGGACAACTAGCCGGTGCCGCCGGCGGCCGGGAGCGTATGCCTCACCGGAGCCGCTAGCGCGCAGGTAGAAGAGGTGATTATTCTCGTGGCCCTACCGAAACTAACCCCAGAACAGCGTGCGGCAGCTCTTGAAAAGGCAGCAGCAGCGCGGGCGGCTCGAGCAGAGGTCAAGAAGCGTCTGAAGTATCACGGCACATCAATCTCCGAAGTGATTGAGATGTCCAAAGATGATGAAGTGATCGCCAAGCTCCGCGTGACCGAGCTCCTCGAAAGCCTCCCTGGGATCGGCAAGATCAAGGCGCGCCAAATTATGGCCGAGGTTGGCATCGCCGAATCCCGCCGCGTTGGGGGCCTCGGCCCGCACCAAATCGACAAACTAGTGAGCCAGTTTGGCTAGGCGGCCCCGCCTCACCGTCCTCGCAGGCCCCACGGCTGTTGGAAAAGGCACAATCTCTGCCGACCTGCGTAAGCGTTACCCCGAGATCGTGCTCTCGGTCTCGGCAACAACACGCCCGCCGCGCGAAGGCGAGATCGACGGCGTCCACTACTACTTCCTCAGCCCCGAAGAATTCGCCGAAAAGGTCGCGAACGGTGAATTCCTCGAACACGCTATCGTGCATGGCCGCTACCACTACGGCACCCTGCGCGGCCCCGTCGAAGAGCTTCTTGAAGACGGCGTGCATGTTCTCCTCGAGATCGACCTTCAAGGTGCACGTCAAGTGCGTAAAGTCATGCCGGAAGCACGCTTCGTATTTCTCGCGCCCCCATCGTGGGCGGAACTCGTTGACCGGCTCATCGGCCGGGGCACCGAAAGTCCAGAAGAGCAGGCGCGCCGTCTTGCGACCGCAAAGATCGAGCTCGCCGCTGACAGCGAATTCGACCACACGATCGTCAACGATGTCGTCGAACGAGCAACAGATGAACTCGCCGCGTTCATCAAACGCGAAGACGACGAGAGCTGAACGTGGGCAGAGCCACTGATCGGACCGTTCGTCGCCTTCTGAAATGCTGCCCAGGCAAGGTAATATGAGCCTTTGGTTCAAAAATCCGCTGCAAAGGAAAAAC
Organism: uncultured Pseudactinotalea sp.; assembly: GCA_964450475.1. Lineage (GTDB taxonomy): Bacteria > Actinomycetota > Actinomycetes > Actinomycetales > Beutenbergiaceae > HY158. The sequence continues at coordinate 8,169 of CAYVDF010000005.1, read as the reverse complement.
ATGCCCGGAACTGTGGCTCAGCCTGAAGGTATTACCGATCCACCAATCGACGACCTCCTTCAGGTCTCCGACTCGAAGTACGCTCTCGTAATCTCCGCCGCCAAGCGTGCGCGCCAGATCAACCAGTACTACTCCCAGCTCAACGAGGGACTCCTCGAACACGCTGGCCCGTTGGTCGAGGTTCGCCCCCAGGAAAAGCCCCTGTCGATCGCTCTTCGTGAGATCAAGGCCGGCGTGCTCGATATCACCCAGCCGACCAAGGGCGAGTAACACCTTGCGCGTCGTGCTCGGAGTCGGGGGCGGGATCGCTGCATATAAAGCGGTTCTTCTCCTCCGGCTGCTGCGCGAAGCTGGCCACGAGGTGCGTGTCATCCCCACCTCTTCGGCCCTCAAATTTGTTGGCGCCCCAACGTGGGAGGCCCTCGCGGGGCACCCCGTAACAGATGACGTATTCGTAGGCACCGACACGGTGGACCACGTGCGCTTTGGGCAACAGGCCGATCTCGTAATCGTTGCGCCCGCAACCGCCAATCTGCTTGCCCAGATGGCCGGTGGGCACGCAACAGATTTGTTGACGAATACGCTGCTGATGACGGCGGACAAACCGGTGCTCGTCGCCCCGGCGATGCACACAGAGATGTGGCTCAATCCCGCAACTCAGGAGAACGTCCGGATCCTACGGCAGCGTGGCGTCACGGTGCTTGATCCCGATTCAGGTCGACTCACCGGCGCAGATTCAGGCCCAGGGCGCCTGCCTGAGCCTGAGCGAATCTTTGACGAAGCTCTTGCGCTTATCGACACCGAAGGCGGACTCGCTGGTCGTACCGTTGTCGTTTCTGCCGGGGGAACACGCGAACCGCTCGACCCCGTGCGTTTCCTTGGCAACCGTTCTTCGGGCCGCCAAGGCATCGATATCGCGAAGGCAGCGGCGCGTGCTGGCGCGACGGTCCACCTCGTTGCGTGCAATGTGGAATCACAGTTACTCCCGCACGATCCAGCGATCACGGTGCACGAGGTTGAGACGACGGCTGAACTACAGGCGCAAATGACCGCGCTCGCTACCGCCGACGTGCTCATCATGGTTGCGGCCGTTGCCGATTTCCGCCCCGTAACGACATCGGATGCGAAGATTAAGAAGGATGAGTCCGACCCGGTGAGCGCCCCGACGATCGAGCTCGTGCGCAACCCGGACATTCTCGCTGGGCTGGTCAAGGGCCGCCGAGACAATCAGATCATTGTCGGTTTCGCGGCAGAAACCGGTGACGACCACGCAAGCGTGCTCGAGCTGGGCAAAGCAAAGGCGAGACGAAAGGGTGCCGACCTGCTTGCCGTCAACGCAGTCGGTACCGATGCCGGGTTTGGCGACGTACCGAACGCGGTCACCGTGCTGGACGCAGACGGTGAGACCGTTACGGAAATCGCCGGATCGAAGGCCGATGTCGCACGCGGCCTCATCGCGAGTGTGGCCACTCTCATGGAACAGCACTAGAGCGTAAGGGCCCCGTGTCGGTCTTCCGCGGTTCGATTGGGAACTGTGACCAACCGAGTTTTCACTTCCGAATCTGTAACTGAAGGACACCCCGATAAGGTCTGCGACCTCATCTCGGATACGATCCTCGACGCCCTGCTCACCGACGATCCGGCCGCGCGCGTGGCCGTTGAGACCGTCGCGACGACGGGGCTTGTGCACCTCGTCGGTGAGGTGACGACGTCGGGCTACGTGCCGATGGAGAAAATCGTGCGGGACACGATTAAGGAGATCGGGTACGTCTCTTCTGACATCGGGTTCGACGGTGACTCGTGCGGGGTTTCGCTCTCGATTGGTGAGCAATCGCCCGATATCGCTCAGGGTGTGGACGTCTCCTTTGAGAGCCGTATGCAGGGTGACGTTGATGAGATCTCCCAGCAAGGCGCCGGCGACCAGGGAATCATGTTCGGCTACGCAACGAACGAAACCGCAGAGCTCATGCCGCTGCCGATTCTCATGGCGCATCGACTCGCCCAATCACTCGCAGATGCGCGCAAGAACCGGGTCATTGAGGGGCTTCGCCCCGACGGCAAAACTCAGGTCTCGATCGAGTACGCCGGCGCTACCCCGGTCGCGATTCGCGACATCGTCGTCTCGGCCCAGCACAAGGATGACCCCGAGCTCATCCGCAACCTGCCTGAGCTGTTGACGAGGCACGTCATCGACCCGGTCGTTACCGAGTTCGCTGACACCCTGTCGCTGCGCCGCGAGTACGACGCCCCGCAGATCAACCCGACGGGCAAGTTTGTTATCGGTGGCCCGATGGGCGATGCCGGCCTGACGGGGCGGAAAATAATCGTCGACACCTACGGCGGGATGGCCCGTCATGGGGGCGGAGCCTTCTCTGGGAAGGATCCGTCAAAGGTTGACCGCTCCGCATCGTATGCGCTTCGGTGGGTCGCGAAGAACGTTGTTGCGGCGGGGTTGGCCGCGCGCTGTGAGATCCAGGTATCGTACGCAATCGGCCTTGCCGAGCCCCGATCCATCTTTGTGGAAACCTTCGGCACCAACACCGTGCCCGAGGATAGGATCGTGGCAGCAATCACTGACGTCTTTGATTTGCGCCCCGCCGGAATCATCCGGGATCTCGATCTGATCCGCCCGATCTACGCCCTCACCTCGAACTACGGCCACTTCGGCCGTGAACTACCAGAGTTCACGTGGGAGCAGACGAACCGAGTCTCCCAGTTGCAGGCGGCTATCTCGTAATCTCGTGGAGGGAGCGCTGTGGAGGAGCACATGTCACAGCCCAGCCTGCTCGACCCGAGTTTTACGCCCCAAAGCGCCGACCCTCGCCCTGCCTGGGCCGGGGTTGCCCGGATCGTCATCGATTCACCGCTGCCTCACCTTGATCGGCCCTTCGACTACGGTATTCCGGCCAAACTAGCCGAGGCCACCCAGGTGGGCTCCCGCGTCAGCGTCGCCTTCGCCGGGCGCAACGTTGAAGGGTTCGTTCTCGACATCGCATCGGTGAGCGGACACTCCGAGCTCAAACCGGTCCGCCGAGTCATTGGCAACGTACCGGTGCTCACGCCCGAAGTGCGCGCATTCTGTGAGGTGCTGGCCCAGCGCTATGCAGGTGGGCTCGCCGATGTTCTGCGCCTCGCGATCCCTCCTCGGCACGCAACGGTCGAGCGAGAAGTTCTCGAGGATCCGCCCACTGCGCCGCCGCTCCCCATCGACGTGGACACCGCTCCCGCAGAGTGGGCACCATACGTCGCGGGCGAGGCATTCATACGCCGCCTTGCTGCTGGTGAATCACCCCGTGCAGTATGGACGGCGCTTCCCTCACCTAAGGTCGACACCCCCGAGTGGTGCCACGCGGTGGCGGCGGCAACCCGCGTCACGCTCAGCCGCGGGCGTGGGGTTCTCGTCGTTGTTCCCACCGCCACCGAGGTGGCTCAGGTCGGGGCAGCCCTCGATTTCGCTGAGATCGACCACACCGTCCTCACCGCCGAACTTGGCCCCTCAGTCCGGTACAAGAATTTTCTTCACGCCCTCCTCGGCGGCAGCAACGTTGTCGTCGGAACCCGGGCCGCGATCTACGCACCCGTGAAGAACCTCGGCCTCGTCGTTTGTTGGGACGAGGTGCATGATGCACATAACGAACCTCGCGCTCCGTACCCCCATAGCCGGGAGGCTCTAGCATTGCGTGCAACCACCGCGGGATCGGCTGCCCTGTTTGGAGGCTTCGCGCGCAGCCCGCAGGCTCAACACTTTGTCGAAACCGGGTGGGCCCATCACCTTGGCCCTGAGCGATCAACGATCCGCGCGCGCGTCCCACGAGTCCGAGTTGCCGATGACCACGACCGCCAGCGCGAGGGCGCCGTCGGTCAGGCACGTATCCCCAGCTTTGCATGGACCCGCATTAAGGCCGCCCTCACCCGCGGACCCGTCCTCATCCAAGTACCACGCCGCGGCTACGCTCCATCGATCCGGTGCGCCACATGCCATGCCCTCGCCCGCTGCCAAGACTGTCACGGCACCCTAGCCGTGGGGGCGAGCACGATCCCAGCGTGCACGTGGTGCGGGAAGGACACCAAGGGGTGGGTGTGCCCGACATGCCAAGCGACGACGTGGAAGGCCACCCAAATTGGAGCCGGGCGCACGGCCGAAGAACTGGGCCGTGCCTTTCCCAACGTCCCGATCCGAGTGAGCGGCGCGGCAGCCGCACGCCTTGACACCGTTCCAGCCAAGCCCGCACTGATCGTCGCCACACCAGGGGCCGAGCCCGCGGCCGAGGGCGGCTACGAACTCGTCGCCCTCCTCGATGGCTCCTTCCTCACCGACTTGCCGCGCCTCGATGCCCCGATCTCCGCACTGCACCGGTGGATGCGTGCCGCCGCCCTGAGCGCCGGAGAAGTCATCCTCCTCGGCGACCCGCTCCCTGCGCCCGCCCAGGCACTCGTGCGCTGGGATCCTGTTGGCTACGCCCGACGCGAGCTCCTCGAATGGGATGACCTCGGTTTCCCGCCGACTCGAACCGTCGTCTCAATCACGGGGGAGCGCCCCGACGTCACCGCTTTTCCCCGCTACTTGCCCGCAGAGTCGGCATACACGCTGCTTGGGCCCGTCGCGGTGGCCGGCGCAGTAACGGGGCCGGCCGAAGACGAGCTCAAGATAGCGTTTCAATCGTCCAAAGCCCGCCTCCTCGTGACAGCCCCAGCCTCCTCGCACGTCGAACTCACTGATGCCATCCGCAGCGCGATCCGCACACGCTCCGCCCGGCACGACGGGCAGGCCCTGAAAGTACGCGTCAACCCGATCGATGAACTCTAAGTACGAGCCGCAACCGTAGACTTAACGCATGCGAATTCTTTTTGCTGGAACCCCCTCCGTCGCAGTGCCCTCCCTCCGAGCGCTTCACGCTTCCGATCACGAGGTCGCCGGAGTCCTAACGAGGCCGCCAGCACCTGTTGGACGCAAACGCGTCCTCACACCGAGCCCCGTTCACGCGGCAGCAGAAGAACTCGGGATCCCGGTCTACACCGGTGATCCAAATTCCGACGAGGTGATCGCCATTCTTCGCGAGGTGGACTGCGTCGCCGTCGTTGCGTACGGCAATCTCATCCGCGAACCAGCGCTCTCGACCCCGACGCACGGATGGATTAACCTCCATTTTTCTCTCTTGCCACGCTGGCGCGGAGCGGCACCGGTTCAGTACGCGCTCATGGCAGGGGAGAGGGTCACCGGCGTAAGCGTGTTTCAGATCGAAAAGGGTCTCGACACCGGCCCGATCTTCGACATGGTCGAGTTTGACGTCGAAGAACACGAAACAGCCGGCGATCTCCTGGGGCGCCTCGCCATCGACGGTGCCCCGATTCTGCTCCGCACCCTCGATGCGATCGATGCGGGAACAGCCGTAGCGACTCCGCAGGTCGGCGAACCAACCACCGCCCCAACCTTGCGTTCGGCGGACGCACAGATCGATTGGTCCCAGGGCGCGGCACAGATCGCAGCTCGGATCCGCGGCCTCACGCCTGTACCTGGTTCATGGACAATCGCCGGCGGCCAACGATTCAAGATTGGCCCGGTGCGGATTAGCGACGGCGAGGCGGTGCCAGTTGGGGCGGTCGTCATCCGAGACGATGAGGTGCTCGTCGGCACCGGTGACGCGCCCGTGGCTCTCACCGAATTGGCTCCACCAGGAAAGAAGTGGATGTCCGCACGTGATTGGGGGCGCGGCCTCCAACCTGGTACTGAAATTATTTTTGAAAGCGCATCATGACACACTCTTCCTCCCATAACTCCGGTTCCTTCGATCGTCCGCGTGGCGGCCGTGGTGGGCGCGATTCCTCGCGCGGCGGTGCACCGCGCGGAGGGGATGGCCGCAGGGGTGGCCCGCGTCGGGGAGATTTCCGCCGAGGCGGCGAGCGCGGTGGGCACTCTCGCCGTGAGTCGGGGGAGCGTCAAGGCTACGCCCCGCGGGCGCGGGTATCGACGTCGCCGCGCGTCGCTGCCTTTGATGTCCTGCTGGAAGTGATCAAGTCCGATGCATACGCCAACCTCATCCTGCCCCCGCTCCTTCGTGAGCGACGCATCTTTGGGCGAGATGCCGGATTTGCAACAGAACTGACGTACGGCACGCTGCGCATGCAGGGGCAGTACGACGCGATCATCGAGGCAGCCTCAGACCGTAAAATCGCCGACCTCGACATTCCCGTCGTCGTCGCACTTCGGCTCGGGGTACACCAACTCCTATCGATGCGCGTGCCGCCGCACGCGGCCGTCTCTGAAACCGTTGCCCTCGCGCGCGAAAAGATCAGCGCTGGCCCCGCCCAACTCGTCAACGCCGTGCTTCGCCGCGTGAGCGAGAAAACCGCTGAGGAATGGCTCGAGGAGATCGCCCAGGGCGAATCTGATAGTGCCCTTGCGATCACTCACTCCCACCCCGAGTGGATCGTCCGCGCCTTTTCTCAGGCTCTGCGTGCCTACGCTGGCAATAACTCGGAGGAATCGACTACGGAGTCGTTGGCGCGCGTACTTGCCGCAAACAACGAAGCACCGTTCGTCCACCTCGTCATGCGCCCCGGCATGGCAAACGAATCTGACCTCGACGAGCTCGAGGTCACTCCTGGCACGTATGCCCGAACCGCTCGCTACCTCAGCGGCGGTGATCCAATGGGGATTCACGGCCTCCGTTCAGGCGACATCGGCGTACAGGATGAAGGCTCACAGCTCGTCACCCTCGCGGCACTTAACGTCGATATCGAAGGCAGTGATGACACGTGGATCGACCTGTGTGCTGGCCCGGGCGGAAAGGCTGCGCTCATGGCGAGCGTCATGGCTGATCGCGGCGGCGGCTCATTCGTTGCCAACGAACTCCATGAGCACCGCACCGGGCTTGTTCGCCAGAACCTGAAATCGATTCCGGAGACTGTCACGATTCAGACGGTCACGGGCGATGGCACCGAGGTCGGCACACTAGAGCCAGGCAAATACGACCGCGTTCTCATTGACGCACCGTGCACCGGCCTTGGAGCGCTGCGCCGGCGCCCGGAATCACGGTGGCGCCGCCAGCCCTCAGACCTACCCGACCTGACGACAACCCAGCGCGGGCTCCTCATTTCTGGTTTGGAGGCTGTGCGCGTTGGCGGAGTGGTCGCCTACATCACCTGCTCACCGCACGTGGCCGAAACCCGGCTCGTCGTTGAAGACGCGATCCGCGCCGTCAACAAGAACGGCATCGAAACAGAGATCATCGACGCAACCGAGCACCTCAATGCCGTCTCACGCACCCCGGTTCAGGGGCAGTCTCCACCGTTTGTGCAGCTGTGGCCGCACGAGCACGGCACCGATGGCATGTTCCTCGCACTCATCCGCCGTACGGCTTAACGCCTCGCGGTTCGACCCTAAACTGGAGCTATGCCGATTCTTATCTCTCCGAGCGTGCTGAACTCGGACCTTGCGCTGGTCGCCAACGAAATTAATCGCCTCGACGGTGCCGATTACGTGCATCTTGACGTGATGGATAACCATTTTGTGCCCAACCTCACGTTTGGGCTTCCCGTGGTCGAGCGGATCCTCGCTCACACAGACATACCCGCCGATGTTCACCTCATGATTGAGAACCCCGACGTGTGGGCTCCTCAGTACGCCGAGGCAGGCGCACGCTCGGTCACCTTCCACGCTGAAGCCTCCGCGGCACCGATTCGGCTCGCCCGTGAGCTCCGTAAGCTCGGCGCGCGGGCAGGGATCGCCGTCAAGCCGGCAACCCCAATCACGCCCTATCTTTCGCTGCTTGAGGAGTTCGACATGCTCCTTGTGATGACCGTTGAGCCAGGTTTTGGTGGTCAGTCGTTCCTGTCGGCGATGGTTCCGAAGATCCGCGAGGCCCGCGAAGCGATCGATGCATCGGGTCGTGATATTTGGCTCCAGGTCGACGGGGGAGTCTCCCGAGACACCATCGAAGAACCGGCCGCGGCAGGTGCGAACATGTTCGTTGCTGGGTCTGCCGTTTTCTCTTCACCTGACCCAGCCGCTGAGATCGCAGCACTCCGTGAACTCGCGGAGCGGGCATACTATAAGCAGGACTAATCGCCGCGCCGGCACAGACGGTGCCGAGCCGGGACAATTTGACGGCCGACCCCTGCCACGTTGATCACTTGTGATCCGGGATAGATCGAGAATGACGCAATGAA
>CAYVDF010000004.1:8736-24827 GCA_964450475.1 uncultured Pseudactinotalea sp. | reverse complement strand
CGCTTGCGACGGTGCTGGTAGGCGTACACGCCCGAGTGCAGCGTCTGCTCCTTGGCCTTGCGGTACAGGCGCGAGCGCTGGCCGCGGTAGCCGCTGGCCCGCTCGAGTACTGTCCGGCGCTTCTTCTTTGCGTTAACCGCGCGTTTTACACGTGCCACGGGTTACTCCTTTTAGGTAAGTCTTAGGCCGGCCTTACTTGAGGCCAAGCATCCTGGAAATGCGGTCTTCATCGGCTTTTGCCACGGGCACGTCGTTGTCCAGACGGGCAGCTTGACGCTTGGACCGTTCCTGGAACTTGTGCACGTTGCGGGCACGCTCACGCATGATCTTGCCCGAGCCGGTAACCCGGAAGCGCTTTTTGGCACCGGAGTGCGACTTTTGCTTCGCCATTGTTTTTATTTTCCCTCGTGTTACTGATCAGAGTTCTGATCGGCAGCTTTTTTGGCTTGTTCGCGTTCTTGACGTTGCTTGCGCTGAACGTCAGCTTTCGACGTGTTCGGGCCAATCACCATGGTCATGTTCCGCCCATCTTGGCGGGGAGTGCTTTCGACGTGTCCGAGTTCGGAAACATCCGCAGCGAGTTGCTCAAGAAGGCGAATACCCATTTCGGGGCGGGACTGCTCGCGGCCACGGAACATAATCATGACCTTGACCTTATCTCCTGCCCGCAGGAAGCGTTCGACATGACCCTTTTTGGTTTCGTAGTCATGCGTGTCGATCTTCAGGCGGAAACGAATTTCCTTGAGCTGGGTGTGGGCCTGCTTGCGGCGGGCTTCGCGTGCCTTCTGGTCGGCTTCGTACTTGAATTTGCCGTAATCCATGAGCTTCGCCACGGGTGGGCGAGCGTTGGGGGCGACCTCAACGAGGTCGAGGCCTGCCTCTTCGGCAAGGCGCAACGCGTCCTCAACTCGGACGACGCCTACCTGTTCTCCGCTTGGGCCGACAAGACGTACTTCGGACACGTTGATCCGCTCGTTGATGCGGGGCTCGCTGATGTGCTTTCTCCTTCATTCATTGGTGAAGACCCACTGCACATGAGAAAGGCCCCCATATGCAGTTGCACGCGGAGGCCTCAAGGTAAGTAAGCCCGTCTGGGCTAACACGGATCCAGCACGTTAAAGTGTTGTTCCGGACCTTGACCCGAGCCCTGTCGCCTAGTGGCAGTCGGACTGAGGTGGGATTGCTCCACTTGCACCCTGCCGAGTAACCTCTCGGTTACCCTTCAGTCGGTCAATCTGACACACTACCAGATATGAACGCTGAAAACAGTGACGCATCCGTGAATGAGACGCAAGCCACGCAACCCCACGATCACGATCATAGCCATGCCGGCGAAATCCGCGATATCGCTGATGTTCCCGCCGATGAGGTCGTGAGCGCCGCGTGCATTCACCTCATGAGTGCAGCAGCCGTGAAGTGCGGTCTGGCTGACGACGAGAACGCCGCCGACTACGTTGATCTCGATGAAGCCCGCAAGCTCATCCACGCCCTCGGCGGCCTCGTGATGGCTTCCGTGCCGGCCCTCGATGACTCCCACGCCCGCCCCCTTCGCGAGGGCCTGCGTACCCTGCAGCTAGCCTTCCGCGAGGCCTCACCCATCCCAGACAAACCCGGCGAAGGCCCAGGCGAGCAGTTCACCGGACCGGTTTACGGCTAGGGCTGCCGCATTTGCGGGTCTGCCGCGCCAGTTGCGAAAAATAATTATTTTTGACGGCGTGCGCTCACCTTTCCCACACGTTCCCGTTGATCTAGTGAAAGCAACGTGTCCATGCCCGGACTTTCTGATGTCACAGGCCGCGCGCTCGCGCTCGCTCTTGAACAGGCACGTTCGAGCGCCGCGGAGGGTGGCATGCCTTTCGGAGCTGCGCTCATTGTTGACGGCGAGATCGTCGCGAACGCGCGCAATATGCAAATCCAGAGCGGCGATTTTTTCGCCCACGCCGAAATGGTCGTGCTGAACGATTGGTTCGCTAACAACTCGGGGATGCTCTCCGGGGCAACGCTCGTCGCGACTGAGGCGCCGTGCGTCATGTGCGCCGGTGCTGCTTACATCGCTGGGATCCGCACGTTTGTTATCGGTGAGGCCGAACATTTCTCCGGTGCGGTCACGACCCTTGAAAGTCACGGCGCGACGTGCCACGTCGTCAACGATGCGGAATGCATCGATCTAGTGACCACTTTCCGAAAGACGCACCCGGAGCTGTGGACACGCTTCTCCGCCGGGTGAGGGCGCCGTTTACTCCTTCGCTGTTGTGATCGACAATTCGAGGGAGTCCACTCGTTCCGTGATGATCGGCGTGCTTCCCAAGGCCGCAGACATGTGGTTCGAGGCGTTAATGACGGCGACCTTGTCGAGCCCGGGGCGCAGCGCGAGTACGATCCGGATCTCTGCATCCTTGCCAGGCTGCACTTCGGCACGAACCGCTGCGGGGATTGACTCTACGATTCTTGCGATCGCTTGGTGAACCTCGTCATCGAACAAGGCACTGCGCCACTGTTCCCCTTTCGCGATCGCTGCGACGGCACTCGCTGGGATGAGCGTGGCGTTCTCCGTGCCGGGGTCGAGCACGAGGAGTGAGTCGGCCTCGGTTGCTGCGGCTAGCGCTGCCCTGCGGGCGTTGACCGGCACGGGGCGGGAGTCTTCACGCCACTGGGCCATCGCCGTCGTGGAAGAAAATACGGGAAGGGCGGCGCGGCCATCGGGTGCGGCAACGGTGACCATCGCAGCGTGTGATTCTTTGTCGCCAACGATCTGGCCTTCGTATTCGGGTTCTTCCATCTTGTCGATCTTCGCAACAACCGGGATGAGCACGCGCGAGTCGGCAAGCGCCGCGACAATTGCGCTGAGGCGGTGCGAGTCGGTTTGCGCATAGGCAGCAACGAGCGCTTCTGGGGTGGAGCCGTCGTCGCCAGCAAACTCTGACGTGTGTGGGAAGGGTTTGAGTCCCTCCTGGCTGTGCGTCATGGGGTTTTCGATATCGGTGATATCGCCGAGCTCGCGCTCGGGTGTGCCGCGGGAGAAGGGCGCGTGGCCGTGGTCGATTGGCTCGCTCATGGTCGACCTGCCACATCAAGCGCCTCAGGAAGGGTGAACTTGCCCTCGTAGAGAGCAGACCCGATGATCGCTCCTTCAACCCCGGCGGGCACGAGGCTTCGCAGTGCCGTGAGGTCATCGAGCGAGGCGATGCCGCCCGAGGCAATCACCGGAGCGTCGGTTCGAGCGCAGATGTCTTGGAGTAGCTCTAGGTTCGGGCCTTGGAGCGTACCGTCAACCGTAACGTCGGTGACGACATAGCGGGTGCAGCCCGCCTCCTCGAGACGCTCCAGCACCGACCACAAATCACCGCCCTCCTTCGTCCATCCACGCGCCGCAAGGGTCGTGCCGCGCACGTCGAGTGCAATCGCGATGCGGTCACCGTGCTCGGCGATAACCGAAGCGGTCCACTCAGGGTTCTCGATCGCGGCGGTACCAATGTTGACGCGACGGGCACCGGTACCGAGTGCGCGGGCGAGCGAGGCGTCGTCTCGAATACCACCGGTGAGCTCGATCTGAAGGTTACTCAATCCCACTAGCTCCGCGATGATCTCGTGGTTGGAGCCTCTGCCGAAGGCGGCGTCGAGGTCGACGAGGTGGACCCACTCGGCGCCGTCATCCTCCCAGCGCTTGGCTGATTCGAGTGGGCTGCCGTAGGTTTTTTCGCTGCCGGCCTCCCCCTGGTAGAGCATGACGGTTTGGCCATCGACGATGTCGATCGCGGGCAGCAGTTGGAGGCGGGGCATTCGTAGTTCCTTTTAGCGAGCAATCTGGGCGGGTGAAGAGTGACGGATGATCGTCGGATCGATGGCGGGCTGACCTGCGCGGGGTGAGGGGATCGCGAGGCGGTCGAGTGAGCCTGCGCGAAGGATCGTTCCAGCGAGGACGGTGACAAGCGCGATGCAGGCGATCGTGATGAGAATGGATGCGCCGATATCGGCGAGGAAGTGCGCGCCGATCGTGATGCGAGAGAGCCCGACGAACAGGGCCCAGACGACACCGATCCAAAACAACAGCCAGCGATACCTCGCGATCTCCTCACGGAGCATGGCGAAGCCAGCAAGCATGATCGCGACCATCGCGTGAGCGGTGTGGCTAGAGGGGAACGAGGCGAACTCGCTATCGGGCACGCCCTGGGCGATGAGCGCATCCTTCTCCGAATAGCCCGGCGACCACCACGGGGAGAAGTCCGCCTTTGTCTCCACGAGCATGCGCATGCGCGGGCGCTCCCACAGATCTTTGAGGGCCTGCACCACTACAAGCTCCGCGGCGACGACAACGACGAGGGCGGTACCGAGCACGAGGATAATCTGCCATGGGGCGTTCTTGCCTGCACGCGTGACGAGGAAGATCGTCAGCGCCGACAACCCAATTCCGATGATGATATGAACAGCCAGTGGCAGCGGCCAGTTATCGAGCGCTCGCACAACGAGTGCGACACTACCAGTGAGGATAAGCAGGGCGCCGACGAACAACAGGAGCCAGCGAATGATCGCGTGCACCGGAGGCTCAGCGATCCACGCGAGCGTACCGGCGGCAACGAGTGCGAGAAGTGCCGGGGCTTCACCGTAAGCAGCAAGCACTGTGCCGAGCATGTTCTCTGGTGTGTAGAGACGCTCGGAAATCTGGAAATCACCAAACGCCCCAACAACGAGCAACGCGATGCCAAGCAGCGCGAGCGGTCCGAGCCCGCTCATCGGGATGAAAAGCGCATCGCCTCGCCGTTGTGTCATGGGGTTCCTTGCGGGGGTCAGCGTGGCTTTCGGCCCCAGCGGCGCTTGCGCGGTTGTTCCGGCGCGGCCGTGTCATCCTCGGTTGCGACGTCGAGAGGGTTGAGCGCACCCTCGACCTCTGCGGGAGCGACGAGTCCAAACACGACCGAGTCAACGGTTTCATCAGCGCCCGCGAGTACGACTCCGGGCGAAAGCTTCTCGACTTCTTTGCCGCCAACGAAGCGCACGGCCTGAACCTGGCCGGTCGCGCCTTCTTCGCTCTCCCCTACCTGGGAGGTGAGCAGGACGACGCCGAATTCACTCGTTTGCGACAGCGCTGCAGCGACCCTGACCGCCTCAGTCGGCATGGAGCCGGCTAGCGCCGTCATCTCGTCAATCTCTAAAATGGTCGCGGCACTAGCCCCCGTGCGCGTTGGGAATACAGGCCAGTCAATTTTCACCAGACCCATGAGCCGGGCAAGCATCCGCGCATCGGCTACGGGGGTGAGGACGACAGCGATGAGCGTGCGCTCGCCGTCATTAACCGGCTCTGATTCCGGTGCCGGCGACTCCCCTGCGTCGTCCACGGGTGTGGGATCGTGAGAGAGCGTGTCGCCGAATTCTTTGGCGAAGGCCTCATCGAACGCGTCGAGGTCGAAGTCGTCGTCGGGTGTGCTCATCGCGCCAGCCTACAGGTGCAGGGCACCCTTGGTAGAGGGCACTCCCTCGACTCGCGGATCGCGTTCCACTGCGGCGCGAAGTGCCCGGGCAAGAGCCTTGAACTGGGCCTCAACGATGTGGTGCGGGTCGCGGCCCGAGATAAGCTTGACGTGGAGGCAGATGCTCGCGTGCAGTGCGATCGATTCGAAGACGTGGCGCGTGAGCGAGCCGGTGAAGTGCCCACCAACGAGGTGGTAGACCTGCGCTTCTGGTTCACCGGTGTGCACGACATACGGGCGACCTGATAGGTCAACAACAGCTTGGGCGAGCGCCTCATCGAGGGGCACGAGAGCGTCTCCGTAGCGGGAGATCCCGGACTTATCACCGAGCGCCTGCTTCAGCGCCTGGCCGATCGAGATCGCGACGTCCTCCACCGTGTGGTGGGCGTCAATGTGCACATCGCCCTCGGCCTTGACCTTCAGGTCGATGAGGGAGTGCTTTCCGAGTGCGGTGAGCATGTGGTCGTAAAATGGCACGCCGGTGGAGATCTCTGTGCGGCCGGTACCGTCGAGGTTAAGTTCGACGAACACATCGGATTCGCTCGTCGTCCGCTTGATTGAAGCGGTACGCGGGGCTGTTTCTGCTGACTGGCTCATCGACCGGTCACCTCCAGTAGTGCGATTTTGAACGCGTCATTTTCTTCAGGCGTGCCGACGCTCACCCTCAAGTATGCCTCGGGTCCGGTTTCTCTAATGAGAACTCCCCGATCTAGTAACCCTTGCCACACTGTGTGGCGATCCTCGAACTTGCCGAACATGACGAAGTTTGCATCCGAGGCAACAACATCGAAGCCGTTGTCGCCGAGCCATCTTGCAAGGTCATCGCGGCCGGCCCGCAGCGAATCGACCTGGGCGAGCAGGTCATCGGCGTGCGCGAGAGCGGCGCGGGCGATCGCTTGCGTCGCGACCGACAGGTGGTATGGCAGGCGCACGACCTGCAGCGCATCGATGACTGCGGGGGCGGCTGCTAGATAACCCAGTCGCACGCCGGCAAAGGCAAACGCCTTGCTCATTGTTCGGCTGACGACGAGGTGCGGGTGTTTATCGAGCAGGTCGAGGGCGCTCGGGGTGCCTTCCCGGCGGAACTCTGCGTAGGCCTCATCGATGACGACGACGCTCGCCGCTCCATCGGGGCCGCTTGCCTTGGCATTGGTCGCGATGTGATCGATGACGTCGAGCGGCAGTGCTGTACCCGTTGGGTTATTTGGGCTCGCGAGCAGCACGAGTGAGGGCCGGTGTTCAGCCAGTGCCGCCGTCACCTTCGCTGGGTCGATCGAAAAGTCTGCTTCGCGCTCGGTCGTGATCCAGTCGGTGAACGTGTCGCGGGCATACTCGGGGTACATCGAGTACGTCGGGGTGAATCCTAATGCGCTGCGACCGGGCCCGCCGAAGGCCTGGAACAGGTGGAGCATGATCTCGTTTGAGCCGTTTGCGGCCCACAGGTTCTCCGCTGCGAGTCCGCGAGCACCGGATTCCTTTGCGAGGAATTCGGCGAGGTCGGTGCGTAGGTCGAGGAAGTCCCGATCGGGATAGCGGTTGAACGTCGGCACGGCCTCGGCGATGGCTTCGGCGATCGCCTCAGCAACGTGCTGGGGCGGGGCATAGGGGTTCTCGTTAACGTTGAGGGTTACGGGCACATCGAGTTGAGGTGCTCCGTAGGGTTCGAGGCCAGCAAGGTCGCTACGGATCGGAAGGAAAGTCACGCCCTTGATTCTATCCCGCGCTTGTGCCGAAACGCCTGTTCGCGGCTGGTTTTCCCACCAAGCGAACCCGATTTACGTGGCCTATGTCGCATACTCAGATGTATGAACAGGCTTTCTGTGATCCAAGGCGACATCACAACGTGCGAGGTCGATGCGATTGTCAATGCCGCAAGCCGCGCAATGCGCGGCGGCGGAGGTGTCGACGGCGCGATCCACCGAGCCGGTGGACCGGTAATTCTGAAGGAGTGCATCGAGCGCTTCCCTCATGGCCTTGCTACGGGGGACGCCGGCTGGACTACCGGCGGCAATCTCCCCGCACGATGGGTCATCCACACGGTCGGGCCGAACTACGGGGCCGGTGAACGAGACCCAGCGCTTCTCGCCTCCTGCTACCGGCGCTCACTGGAGGTCGCTGATGAGCTGGGCGTGACCTCGATTGCGTTTCCGTTGATTTCTGCCGGGATTTACGCGTGGCCACGTGACGATGCGATTCGTATCGCCGTCGACACGCTCACTCAGACGCAGAGCGAGGTAAAAAATATTTTTCTCGTAGCCTTTGATGCTGCGACAGCCGAGAGCATCAATTCCGCACTCTCGGACGCGGATGCGCCGTAGGATTGAGGCCATGGCTTCTGCTTCCTCGTCGTATTTTGTTCGCACTGGCCCCACAACATATCTCGCAACGGAGCACACCTCAGGGGCGTGGAACGTAGCCGAACAGCACATCGCTCTCCCGATTGGGCTGATGGCGCACATCCTCGAAACGAATTTCGCCGCCCGCCGCGATGATCACCTGCTGCTCGCACGCATGAGCGTGGACATCCTGGGAGTGATTCCCGTTGAGGAGATGAGTTACGAGGTCACCGTCCTCCGCCCTGGTCGCACGATTGAGCTTGTGCAGGTCACGCTCTTTCACGAGGGGCGAGCCGCAGCGACGATGCGTGGCTGGTTCCTTCAAGAATCCGACACCACAGCCCTCGCCGGCACGGCGGCAGCGCCGATTCCGCCCGTATCGGAACATTCGGAATGGGACCCCTCGCAGGAGTGGCCCGGTGGGGCGCTCGCCGATCTACGGTGCCGGCGCCTGCTCGCTGAGCCAGGTCGCGGTTCCTTCTGGCTCACGAACTCGGTACCGCTTGTTGACGACGCCGAGGTCGGCCCCGTGGCGCGCACTGCCATGCTCTTCGACTTCGCCAACGGCATGGCCACGCGCGCAAACCCGAACGAGGTGTTCTTCCCGAACCTTGACCTCACCGCGCACATCACGCGAACGCCTGCGCCGGGCTGGCTTGGCTTTGACACGACCGTCACGTTTGACTCAAACGGGGTGGGACTCACCCACTCGATCCTTCATGATGTCAACGGACCGCTCGGATCGCTATCGCAGATCCTCACGGTCCGACCAAACGCTGGCTCCTAGTGTTGGCGCAGTTTACTTCGTGCCACCTGCCGCGGCCGCTGCCGAAGCCATCCGTTTAGCGATCATTTGAATCGAGCGTGTTGGCATTAGCCGTTGCAGGCGGTCGAGCAAGCGTGCATCGCTTCCGATGCGCACCCGCGGGCTGCCCTTAGCCACCGCATCGACAATCTCACGGCCGGCCTGATCGGGCGGGGTCATCTTCACCGCTGAGTCCGTCGTGTCGGCGGCGGCGTCACTGACTCCAGAGAGCTGCGCGATGTTCGTCGCGATGGCACCGGGGAAGACCACGGTGACGGCAACGTTGGTATCCGCGAGCTCAGCCTGTAAACCCTCGGTCCAGAGCTTCACCGCGCCCTTCGAAGCGCTGTAGGCACTTTGGCCGGGGAATGGAATCAGTCCACCCATAGACGAGACG
Source organism: uncultured Pseudactinotalea sp. (assembly GCA_964450475.1). Taxonomy (GTDB): domain Bacteria; phylum Actinomycetota; class Actinomycetes; order Actinomycetales; family Beutenbergiaceae; genus HY158. The sequence continues at coordinate 15,824 of CAYVDF010000004.1, read as the reverse complement.
TTGACGAGAGCTGCCTCGGGGCGGGCCATGAGCACGTCAAGGAATGCTTTATTCGTGTTGACGGTTCCCCAGATGTTGACGTTGAAGACGCGCTCGATCTCGTCGATCGAGAGCTCAGCGATCGGCACGAAGCGTTGGATGATTCCCGCGACGTTGATGAGGCCATCAACCTCACCGTGTGCAGCCCGCACCGCTTCGGGCAGAGCATCGACGGCGTCGCGGTCAGTGATATCCGTCGGGTGGGTGCTGAAGCGGTCTCCTGCACCTGCGCGGGCTGCGGTTTCCTCGAGACCCTCGGCTGAGAGGTCAACACCGGCTACCTTCGCGCCGCGCCCCAGAAGTTCGATTGCGACTTCGCGGCCGATGCCGTTACCGGCTCCGGTGACGACGAAAGTTTTTCCAAAAATGTTCACTTCTGTCTCTCTTTCGTTGACTCGGCGCTGTTCGCACCGGTTCGAACACGACTCGCAGCTATTTCGCCGTATCACCAGAGGCGATGTGCCGTGCAGCGATGAGGCCGAAGACGACCGCTGGGCCAAGGGTTGAGCCTGGGCCGGGATAGGTTCGGCCCATCACCGAGGCCGAGCAGTTGCCTGATGCGTACAGCCCCTCGATCACGGTGCCGTCCTCACGTAGAACCCGAGCGTACTCGTCGGTCACGACTCCGCCCTTGGTGCCTAAGTCCCCAATGACGAGTTCGACGGCGTCAAACGGCCCCTTCTCTAACGCACCAAGGTTCGGGTTCGGGCGCACCCCCGGGTCGGAGTAGTACCGATCGTAAGCCGAGTTGCCTCGGCCGAAATCGCCGTCGACACCGGTGCGGGCAAACCCATTGAAACGTTCGACTGTCGCGGCGAGGGCTGCCGGATCGATGCCGATCTTCGTCGCGAGTTCACGGATCGAGTCGGCCTCGAAATAGCTGCCCTGCGCGGAGAGCTTCTTTTTTGCACCGGGGGCGAGGAGGTAGTTGCGGAGATAACGGCGGTGACGCTTGTCCGCGATCATCCACCAGCGGCCGTCCTTGTTGTGCTCGAGCATGTGGTGGCCTAGGTCGACGTAGGACTCGGCCTCGTTCGCGAAGCGGCGGCCCTGATCGTCAACGATGATCGAGTGCGGCATCGCACGTTCACCGACGACGAAGCTGGGATCCTCGACCCCGGGTTCAGTTGAGATAACTGATGCCCCCCACCACGCGTCGTCCATCAACTCCAAGGCAGCGCCGTGTTTTTCGGCGACCTTAATCGGTACTCCGAGGTTGGTCAGTACACCAGAGGGGTGGCCCTCAATGCCCTGGAGTTCCTTGCGCATCTCACGGTTTCCATCGAAGCCGCCCGAGCCCAACACGACGCCCTTGCGAGCCTTGATGCGGATCTCCTTGCCGCGCTTGGTCGCGACGACTCCAGTGACGCGGCCGTCTTCGACGATTAGGTCAGTCATTGGCGTGTTGAGCCAGAGTTTCGCGCCACCACGGATGACGGCGGCGTCAACGAGGGAACCAGTCATGGCAACACCAATTCCGGCGAGAACTCCCTTGCCGGTGACGAGACCGCGGAGCGTGCGGAAGACGAGGCGAACGCCGCGCGAGAACCCGCTGATGGTGGTGAATGCGCGGGTGAGGAGCCACACGTCGTCGGTCATGATCGGCAAGGCGGCTGGGGCGGCGAAGTTCTTCGACCACTCCCCCATGCGTTTCTTGGGGATCGGATAGACCTCGAGTGCTCGCCCGATCTTGCCGCCGGGAAGTTCCGGATAGTAGTCGGCGTATTCCGCGGCGCGGACGAACTCGATTCCGTGGCGCTGTGCGGTGCGCACCCAATCCTCGATCCCATCAACAAATGCCTCGTGGCGTGTTGGGCTCGTTGCTTTATAGTCGTGCTTGGCCGTGATCGAGAGATATTCTAGGGCCTCTTCGCGCGAGTCCCCTGCTTTGTCACGCTTCATGAGCGGGTTGTTGGGCAGCCACATTCCACCGCCTGACTTGTTCGAGTTGCCGCCCCATTTGTCACTCGACTCGATCATGACGGCGCTCAGGCCTTCATCAACCGCGCCAAGTGCCGTAGCCAGTGCCGCGGCGCCACTGCCGACGATCACGACGTCAAATTCATGGTCAAAGTTCGCCATTTGGGTTCCTCTCACACAACCGGACAGTCATGTCCGGTATATTCTCTAAGTATGTCGCAGGAATCCCGCAAGAGCAATAGAGGTCCAGCAGCTGCAGCAGAGAATCGAAGCGCTCTCCTAGAGGCTGCACGCCGGCTATTCGCTGAGGAAGGTTACGGCATCGCGATGAGTCGAATCGCGCGTGAGGCCGGCGTGAGTCAAGGAGTGCTGTATCGCCACTTCCCCACGAAACTTGAGCTCGCTCTTGCCGTATTCGAGGAGCACTTTCAGCAATACGAAGAAATCGTCGCCGAACCCGATTCGACGACCTTCTTCACGCTGTGGGAGACAATCGCCCGGCACCTCGTGGAGCAGACCGCCTTCATCGAGATGGCGATCGATGCGCGCGAAACAATCGGTACATACGATGGAATCGAGCGCATGCTCGACCTCGTGCGGGTGCCGCTAGAGCTTGCTCAACGCGCGGGCACCCTCGCTCCTGAAGTAACGACCGAAGATGTGCTCACCGCAATCCGTATGGCATACGGCCTCGTCCGTACCGCAGCACCAGAGGTGTCGCCACACGACCTGCACCGCACCGTGCTTGAGGCATTCCCGCACCTGCGGCCAACTTAAGCCCGGTGGTGGTACCCGTCGAGAAACCGCTCCAGCGGGATGCCCCCGTTGGGGTTGGGAGTGATGAGCCAAATAATGAGGTACACCCCGACGCCGAACCCAGGTAGCAGGAACAAGATGAGCATGATGATGCGCACGGCCGCAACCGAGGCGTTGAGTTGCCGGGCAATTCCGCCAGCGATACCCGCGACGATGCGGTCGGGCCCGCGGTGGAACCCGAGGTTGCGCATGAAGTTAAAGAATGAATCCATGTTCTTAGCGTCCTTACGTTCGTCGCCCTAATATTTCTTCGCGGCGCAGCGCGGCGGCAACTCCGTGGGCGGGCAGATCTTCAGCATTGGCGAGGTTCACGAGGTGGTCGGTCACCTGCTCCAACGCGGCTTTCGAATAGTCGATGACCTGCACCGACTTCAGATACGCCTGCACCCCGAGTCCGGAGGCGAACCGTGCGGTTCCACCGGTAGGAAGCACGTGGTTAGAGCCCGAAATGTAATCCCCGAGCGGCACGGGTGAGTACGGCCCGACAAAGATTGCGCCGGCATTGCGGATCCGAGCCGCGACCTCAGCAGCGTTTTCCGTTTGGATCTCGAGGTGTTCAGCGGCGTACGCATCGACGACGGCGATCCCTGCTTCAAGATCGTCAACGAGGACAACCGCCGATTGAGGGCCGCGAAGTGCCGTCGTGATGCGCTCGGCGTGAGCGGTGACCGCGACCTGCTCGGCAATACGATCGAGAACCTTCGAAGCAAACTCTTCACTCGCCGTCACTAAAACAGATGCGGCGGCCGGGTCGTGTTCAGCCTGAGAGATGAGGTCAGAGGCGACGAAGGCTGGGTTTGCGGAGTCGTCGGCGAGCACGGCGATTTCGGTCGTGCCGGCTTCAGAGTCGATTCCGACTTCGCCGAGGACAGCGCGCTTCGCGGCGGCGACGTAGATATTGCCTGGCCCGGTGATGACATCGACGGGGTCGCAGCTGTTGGCGCGGTCGATGTTGCCCTCGGAGTCTTCGGTGTGCACCCCGTAGGCGAACATGCCAACGGCTCCGGCACCTCCAACGGCATACACCTCCTCGACTCCGAGCAGTGAGCACGCGGCGAGGATTGCGGGCGCGGGCCAGCCATCGTTGTCGGCTTGGGCAGGTGATGTGACCGCGAGGGATTCGACGCCCGCGGTTTGGGCGGGCACAACGTTCATGACGACCGAGGACGGATAGACGGCGAGGCCGCCGGGCACGTACAGCCCAACCCGAGACACCGGGATCCAGCGCTGGCGCACGATCCCGCCGGGTGCGAGTTCGGTATCGCGTTCGGTTGGGAGTTGAGCGGCGTGGGCTTTGCGGGCGCGGGCGATGGCTTCAACGAGCGCGGCGCGCACGTTCGGGTCGAGGTTTTCTTCGGCCTCTTTGATGACGGCGGCCGGAACACGTAGAGACTGCGGGCGCACGCGGTCGAATTTTTCCGCCTGCTCCAGCAGGGCTTTGGCACCGCGGATACGCACGTCGGCGAGGATTGGGCGAACCGTCTCAATCGCAACACCAACATCGACCTCGGCGCGGGGCAGAGCCTCGCGTAAGGCGGTGGGGGTCAGCCGGGAACCACGAAGATCAATTGTGCGCATCACGGGTACTATTCTACGGCGCACGCCACGCGGTGCCGACCAGTGAGCGGGACGATTCCGCCTAGCGGTCGGGCGTGAGGGTTCTGCTGAGCGCGACGGTGAGGAGGAAGGTGACATCTTCTTCCGCCTCGACCTCATATGGGCCATCGGGGATAACGAGGTGGCTCCACTCCCGACCCGGCCACCGTGTTGCCGCCGATTTCAGCCAAAGACGGCCAGAGATGACGAGCAGGGTTGCTTCACCCTGGTTCGACTGAACCTTCATGGCCGACCCGGCACGGAGCCCGACGACGGTTTGACGTAGGCGCTTTTCGTGTCCGCCGACGATCGTGTCTGCGGCACGCCCGCTTGGTGCCTCGAGTGCGTCTTTCAGGAGCTCCCGGGCTTTTGCTTGCAAACTAATTTTGTTCATGCATGTCCGTTCATGAACCCCGGGCGCGCCACCGTTGGCTCGTGCCCGGAATCGCGGTCGATTACCCCCAGTCTAGCGCGGGCAGCCATGGGGTTTTGCGGTGCCAAGACTATCTGGTCTAGGCCTGCGGCGGCATTAGGACAGAGTCGTCTACCGCGCCTTCGCTCGCGTCCTCTGTGTTCGTGCCCGCATTATCCTGAGGAGCACGCCCGCAATCAAGGTTCTTTTCGGCACCGGCCAATCCGCCCTGCGACCAGTAGGCTCCCTTTGTTGAAAAAGGCTATACATCAACAGTTCCTGATCGCACCGTTTGAGACCTTCATGATCATTCATCGCGCATCTCACCAAAGTGCACCAAACGAACAGTCCGCACTGAAAACTCGGCACGTGGCCACTCGTTCCCTAGATCCCAAGGGCACAGGGCAGGCAGAATGGACCATGCGGTGGAAGCCAGCTTTGAACGCTGTCGCCGTCTGCTTCGCGGATCGGATGCCGCCAGCGGAAACGCGATGAACAAACCCGTTTACACCGTTTGCCAGACACTCCCCTCTCAGGGCCGGTTGAGTCGACATACCGGATGAGCGCGCCCCAGAATGCGGCGGACCAGCCCCGGCGCGGGTACTGGGAGTGCGACGTGATGCTTGGTACCTGGGAAAATCGTCGCCGGAGTGCTCGTGGGGCGGTCCGTGCTCACTGTCCTGATCATGCCACTACCTCAACCCGCGCGGCGTAGGGCCGCGCAGCACGCCACGGCCATCCCTCCCATTGGAGGATTCGGTGCCAAAGCTCTGACGGTTAGAATCTCCATTGCGTGAAACGTAGCCCGTCTTGGCAACTCTGGTCCGTGGAGCGGCAGACGAAGCCGTGCGATCGAATGTCAACGATATGACGAGATCCAGGGTCCCCGATGAATCGAGACCTCGCGCCGCGTCAGCAGACTCCCGCTACAGAAATCGCTACACGCCATTGCGCTCACAGCGCTCCCGAGCCAGTTGTTCCGCTCGGAATCTTCCACGCTTGACTTCGCCCCCGACATCACGGTGTATGTTGCGGGCTCGAGGCACCCGTGGCCGAGCGCAGCAAGCCAGAACCCGATGGCCCTCCTGCGCCACTACCAGGCCAAGAGCACGGATCTTTCGCGGTGGTCCCGTAGAGCTCCTCGATCTTGCCACCATGCTCAACACTCGGGCGCGGGACGTGCTCGGCTTCTACGTCAAGCAGTTTGGCCCAAGGAGCGCCTTGAGCTCCCCGTAAAGTGCCGGCGTTCGGTTAACCCGCAACCCGTCGTCCAGACGCATAAGCGTGGCCTTGTGCCCATTAGTGAGCTTGACGTGCACCTGTGAGGAGCCCGGGTGGGTCGTCAAGATCCCCTTCAACCGCTCAACCACGGGTGGCACACAGCGGGCGGATTCCATCGTGAGCTGCAGCGGCTGGTCCGCACCAGCGGAGACGTCAGGGATCGTCACTTCAAGCGCCTGGATGGTGATCTCTTCATCGCGCATGCGAAGACGGCCCTTGACGACGATGACGGCGTCGTTCGCGAGCACCGTGGAGTAGGCGAGGTAGGTGTCGCCAAAGAACATGATCTCGATTCCGCCAGACATGTCTTCGAGGGAGACGGCGGCCCACGGGTTGCCTGCCCGCGACATCTTGCGCTGCACGCCGGTGACGAGGCCTGCGACAGTCACATGGTAGCCATCGCGCATCTCCTCGTTCTCCATGAGCCCAACGATCGAGGTGTCCGCGGCTTGTTCGAGGATGTGATCGATGCCAGCAAGCGGGTGATCAGACACATACAGCCCGAGCATTTCGCGCTCAAACGCGAGCTTTTGCTTCTTTTCCCATTCGGGCATGTCTGGAATGTCGACGGAGAACGCGCATGTTTCGGCTTCCCCGCTCATCGCAAAGAGGTCAAACTGACCTTCGGCTTCCTTGCGCTTGACCCCAACGATCGCATCAACAGCCTGCTCGTGAATCGCAAGAAGTGAGCGGCGCGTGTGGCCTAGAGAATCAAAGCCACCGGCCTTGATGAGCGATTCGATCGTTCGTTTATTGCACACGTTGACCGGCACCTTCTCAAGGAAGTCGGTGAACGAGGTGAACTTCCCGTGTTCTTCGCGTGCGGCAACGATTGAGTCGACGACGCCGGTGCCGACGTTTCGTACCGCAGCCATGCCGAAGCGAATGTGCTCACCAACGGCGGTGAACATCCCAACCGATTCGTTGACGTCCGGCGGCAGCACGGTGATGCCCATGTGGCGGCACTCGTTGAGATAAACGGCGGCCTTGTCTTTATCCGTGCGCGTGGAGGTCAGCAGCGCGG
>CAYVDF010000004.1:0-8726 GCA_964450475.1 uncultured Pseudactinotalea sp. | reverse complement strand
GGTAGTTCGCCTTGAGGTAGGCGGTCCAATACGACACCAAGCCGTATGCCGCGGAGTGTGCCTTGTTAAATGCGTAGTCAGTGAAGGGAACGAGCACATCCCACAGGGCCTTAATCGCCTCACTGGAGTAGCCGTTCTTGCGCATGCCTTCAGAAAACGGCACGAATTCGGCGTCGAGAATTTCTTTCTTCTTCTTACCCATCGCACGGCGAAGAAGGTCTGCCTCACCGAGCGTGTAGCCGGCGAGTTTCTGGGCGATCTCCATGACCTGCTCTTGGTACACAATGAGCCCGTACGTCGTGCCGAGGATCTCATCGAGCGGGCCGGCAAGCCCGGGGTGGATCGGCTCGATCTTCTGTAGGCCATTCTTGCGAAGGGCGTAGTTCGTGTGCGAGTTCGCGCCCATCGGCCCGGGCCGGTAGAGGGCGCCGACAGCGGAGATGTCTTCAAAGTTGTCTGGGCGCATCTGGCGCAGCAGGGTACGCATTCCTCCCCCATCAAGCTGAAACACCCCGAGGGTGTCACCCCGGGAGAGAAGCTCGTAGGTCGCACGATCGTCGAGTTCGACGTTGTCGATATCGACCGGGTCCTTGCCGTTAAGGACGATGTTCTCTAGCGCGTCTTCGAGCACGGTGAGGTTGCGCAGGCCGAGGAAGTCCATCTTCACAAGGCCAAGATCTTCACCTGCCGGGAAGTCGATCTGGGTGATAACGGCGCCGTCCTGCGGGCGGCGCATGATCGGGATGACGTCGATGAGCGGTTCGGAGGAAATAATCACCCCGGCCGCGTGAACACCCCACTGACGCTTCAGATTTTCCAGACCCTTCGCCGTCTCAAAAACGCGAGCAGCATCGGGATCTGTGGCGATGAGCGTGCGGAATTCTTCGGCTTCTGCGTAGCGCGAGTCCTCCGGATCGTGTGTGCCGGGTAGGGAGATGTCTCGACCCTGGACCGCGTCGGGCAGGGCCTTGGTCAGGCGCTCCCCCATCGAGAATTCGTACCCGAGGACGCGCGCGGCGTCTTTGAGTGCCTGTTTCGCCTTGATGTTGCCGTAGGTGACGATGTAGGCGACCTGGTCCTCGCCGTATTTGTCGGTCACGTATTGGATGACCTCACCGCGTCGGCGTTCATCGAAGTCGATATCGAAGTCAGGCAAGCTCATGCGTTCGGGGTTGAGGAACCGCTCGAAGATGAGGCCGTGCTGGAGGGGGTCGAGGTCGGTGATGCCCATCGCGTAGGCGGCCATTGAGCCGGCACCCGAGCCACGGCCGGGGCCAACGCGGATGCCGTTGTTTTTCGCCCAGTTGATGAAGTCGGCGACGACGAGGTAGTAGCCTGCGTATCCCTTCGACGTGATGACGTCGAGTTCGTACTCGGCCTGCTTCGCCACGTCCTCGGGGATCTCACCCGCGTAACGTTTGCCGAGCCCTGCGTAGACCTCCTTGCGGAAGTGCTCCTTTTCATCGATGCCCTCAGGCAGAGGGAAGTGCGGCATGTATTTTCCGACTTCCTCGGTGAACTCCACGTTGCAGCGCTCGGCCACAAGCAGGGTGTTGTCGCACGCTTCGGGGTGGTCAGGGAAGAGTGAGCGCATTTCCTGCGCGGACTTCAGGTAGTACCCATCACCAGAGAACGCGAACCGCTTGCCGCCTTGCTCATACGTCGGTTCCATGAGCGTCGAGCCGGAGTTGACGCACAGCAGCGCTTCTTGAATATGGGCGTCCTCCGCACGAGTGTAGTGGAGGTCGTTTGTGGCAAGGAGTGGGGCGCCGATCTTTTTCGATAGTTCGAGCAGATCCCCGATCGTGCGCCGTTCGATGTCGATGCCGTGATCCATGATCTCGATAAAGAAATTTTCTTTACCGAAAATCTCCTGAAGTTCCCCTGCAGCTTGGAGGGCTTCCTCGTGCTGGCCAAGGCGCAGTCGTACCTGGATTTCACCGGAGGCGCACCCGCTCGTGGCGATGATGCCCTTGCCGTAGCGGGACATGAGGTCGCGGTCGATCCGGGGCCACTTCCCAAGCTGCCCTTCCAGCGAGGCAAGGGAGCTCATGCGGAAGAGGTTATGCATGCCCTCGGTGGTTTCCGCGAGCAAGGTCATGTGCGTGTAGGCGCCGCGGGCGGACACGTCGTCACCGGTCTGCCCTTCTTCGCCCCACTGCACGCGAGATTTGTCGAACCGGGAGGTGCCGGGGGTGACGTAGGCTTCCACCCCGATGATGGGCTTGATGTCGTATTTTCGGGCGGTGCGCCAGAAGTCGTAGGCGCCGAAAAGGAACCCGTGGTCGGTCGTTGCCATCGCGGTTTGGCCGAGGCGTTGTGCCTCCATAAACAGGTCATCTAGCCGGGCAGCGCCGTCCAGCATTGAGTACTCGGTGTGAACGTGGAGGTGAACAAAATCAGAAGCCGACGCCATGTGTTCGATTGTAAGCCGAGCACCACACGCGCGAGGGCTGAGTTCGGTGGCGGGTCGGCCACAGTTACGGAATTGGCGAGGGCTCGGCCACTTCGCAGGCACGCCAACCGGCGAGAATTGCCGTGGCAGCCAGCAGGATCGCGAGCCCAAAGGCGGCGAGGAAGCCGTTGATGTTGGCCGGCCCACCGAGAGTGACGAATCCGGCGCCGGCGACCGTCAGCGCGAGGGCTGCCCCAATCGAATCGGAAATTGAGAGCGCGGCGGAGTTGAAGCCGCTGTTGTGTGGGGTCGACAGCGCCAGCGTCATCGTTCCGAGGCGCGGGTAGGACAATCCCATCCCGGCGCCTGCGATCGCCCAGCACAGGACGATGAGAAGCGGCCCGGAGTCGAGCCACGTTGTGATGAACACGAGCGTCGTCGCAATGACGAGGAGCGTAGATCCGGTGATGAGGAAACGGCGTCCACTAAACCGGCGCGAGAGCCGGGCGTGGAGTTGGGAGGCTGCCGCCCACGTGAGCCCCCCGACCGTGAGGGATGCGCCGGTGAGGGAAGGGCTGACGTGGTAGACGTCCGTGAGGAGGTAGGGAAGGTAAACCTCGGCGGCGATGAACCCGCCGGAAAGGACCCCGCGCATGGCGATCACCGATGGCAGACCGACCCGCAGGGCGCCCGTGCCGGATGGGAGCAACTGCAAAAGGGCGATCATCGTGACGACCGCAGAAACGCCCGCCGTGGCCCAACCGATCACCGATCCGCTCGCGGCGGTTAAGTCCATGACGATGACACCGATGCACACGACCGAGGCGATGAGGAGGCGCTTCAGCGACCACGGCACAGGGTTGGGCATGACTTTTTCCCGCAGCTGCCGTAAAGATGGCCGCATTGCAACGAGCGAGGGCGCGCACAGGAAGACGACGCCGAAGAAGACCCAGCGCCAGCCGAAATATTCCGCGACGAGCCCGCCCAGGAACGGTCCTATGACGGAGGGCAGAACCCAGGCTGCGGCAAAGCCCGCGAAGATCGACGGGTGCAGAGAACTAGGGAAAGCCCGCGCGACCATGACGTACAGGGCAACGTTGATGCCCCCTCCCCCAAGGCCGTGGAGGAGTCGGCCAACGACAAGGGTCTCCATCGAGTTCGCGGCACCGGCAACGATGAGTCCGAGGACGAACAGTGCAACGGAGGCAAGGAGGGGAGGCACGGGGCCGGTGCGGTCGGCCCAGTTTCCAGCGACGACCATCCCGATGACGGAGATGGCCAGCGGTCCGCCGAACGCCAACGCATACAGGTGCGCGCCGTCAAAAATATCGGTGATGAGCGGCATGACCGTCGTCACGGCGAGGTTCTCAAACGCGACGATCAAAATGAGTGCGACCATGCCGATCGTCGTCCACCGATAGGTGGGGCTGAGGACGGAATGGCTAGTGGTCACCAGAGTAGGTTACGAAACGATTCGACCCTTGGCGAGGGGTCAGCGTAATTGCGCTGGTGGGTTCGCTCACACCCTCGTAATCATGCGGTGATCACCTTGTGTGCGTCTTGATGCAAGATTCGTGCATCGAGGTATTGCTCCGGTGCGATCTCGTAGCCGAGACGGCGGTAAAAGTCGATCGCGGAGACTTGGGCAGACAGTTCGATGCGGACCTGCCCATCGGCGGTGCATTCGGCCGCGGCGATCTGCTCGAGCGCGTCCATGAGGATTCGGCCGACGCCTTGATCGCGCAGGTGCTCTAGGACAGCGACGCGGCCGATGTGCACAAGTCCGGGCTCGTCAATGAGGAGCCGGGCGGTTCCCACCGCCGCGCCATCGGCATCGCGCACGAGCACGTGGTGGGTCGTTGGCACCTCGTCGAGGCCATCGATCTCTTCTTCTTCAGTGACACCCTGTTCGTCGATGAAGACGAGGCGGCGGATGTGCCAGGCTTCGGCGAGCTGCTCGGGACTGTGTACCCGTTCCCAAGTGTAGGTCACAGGTCATAAACCGAAACGGGTGCGGGGTCGGCAACGTGTGCGTTATCTAGGAGCACGGCGTCGAACGGGGCGTTCGATTCCAAGCGGTCACGGATCGCTTGGGTCACGACTGCCTTGGCGATGCGAACCGCTTCGTGAATCTCAGTGCCCTTGGCGAGTTCGGCGGTGATGGCCGCGGCAAACGTGCAGCCCGCGCCCGAGGGGCGCTCGTTTGAAATCTTCGGCACCGAGTACACGGTCGCCTTCGCACCGTCATAGAGGACATCGACGGCGTCCGGTCCATCGAGTTCTACCCCACCCTTTGCGATGACGTAGCGCGGGCCAAGGGCGTGGATCCGCTTGGCTGCTTCGGCCAGATCCTCAACAGTGGTGATCTCCTCCATCCCTGACAACGCTTTGGTCTCGAACATGTTCGGCGTGACGACCGTTGCGAGGGGGAGAATTTTTTCCTTGAGCGCGTTGTCGGTGTCGAGGGCCTGGCCCGGTTCCTGCCCCTTGCAGATGAGCACGGGATCGAGCACTATGTTGCGCCAGTCCTGCTTACCGAGTGCCTCGGCAACGGCGTCGATCGTTGCGGGTGTACCAAGCATTCCGATCTTGACGGTGTGCAGGTCGTGGGTGCCGGTTGCTGCTTCAATTTGATCGGCGATGATCTGTGGTTCAACCGGGACGAATCGGTGATCCCACGCGTTTTTCGGGTCGAATGAGACGATACACGTCAGTGCGCCCATCCCGTACGTGCCAAGTGCTTGGAACGTTTTGAGGTCTGCTTGGATTCCCGCACCGCCGGTTGCTTCAGAGCCGGCGATGACGTACGCAAGGTTGGTCATAGCCAGATTTTACGACATGCCCGAGCGGTAAGAATCCAGCACCATGGCAAGGTCAGGCGGGTAATCGGAGTCGAACTCCAGCCATTGCCCCGTCACGGGGTGTTCGAACGCGACGTGGACGGCGTGGAGCCACTGACGTTCTAGCCCTGCGGTCGGGATGGGGTTGTAGGTCGGATCGCCGAGGCAGGGGTTTCCGATCGCGGCCATGTGGACGCGAATTTGGTGCGTGCGACCGGTTTCAAGTTCCGCCTGCACAAGGGTCGCACCTTCGAACGCCTCGAGCACCTCGTAGTGGGTTCGCGCCTCCCGGCCTCCGGTCACGACTGCCATCTTGTACTCCAGGCCGGGATGGCGACCAATCGGCGCATCGATCGTGCCGACGCTCGTGGTCACGGGCCCCTGGACGAGCGCGTGATACCGGCGCGTCACGGTGCGTTCTTTGAATGCGCGCTTCAGCCCCGAGTATGCGTGCACGGATTTCGCAACGACCATGAGTCCCGAGGTGCCAGCATCGAGGCGGTGCACGATTCCTTGCCGCTCGGCCGGTCCCGCTTCGGCGAGGCGGTAACCGGATGCCGCGAGGGCACCCACAACGGTCGGGCCATCCCAGCCCGGGCTCGCGTGTGCCGCGACGCCGGCGGGTTTTTCGACGACGAGCAGGTCGACGTCTTCGTACCTCACGTTCATCCCGGGCACGGGTTGAGGGGGTGCAGGGCGTTCCACCTCAGGGAGGGAAACCATGAGCCAACCACCGGCTGGGAGGCGAAGTGATTTGGCGACCGGTGCACCATCGATCCACACGTCACCGGCGTCAATAAGCTCGACGGCCTTCGTGCGGCTAATTCCAAGCATCCGAGCGAGCGCCGCATCAACCCGCTCACCTTCGAGGGCATCGGGCACGGGAAGTGGGCGCAGCTCACTCATCGATGCTCCCCTCCTCGGGATCCTCCACCACCTCGGGCTCATCTATTGGCACGTCGCCATTGAAACGCGCTGCAGAGAGGGGAACTCCCATGAACGCGAGCACTGCGAGGGCGATCGCAGCGAGCACGATGAAAATATCCGCGACGTTCCCAACGAAGTACCCGTTGTAGTTGAGGAAGTCGACGACGTGGCCAACCCCGAGGCCTGGGTCGCGGATGAGGCGGTCGGTGAGGTTACCGAATGTTCCGCCAAGTAGCAGCGCGATCGTAATCGCCCAGGGCCACGAGGCGAGGCGCCGGCACAGTGTGATAAGGAAGATCACCACAGCAACGGAGATGATCGTGAACACCCACGTGGCGCCGGTGAGGAAGGAAAAGGCTGCGCCGGGGTTGTAGATGAGTTGGAGGCCGAAATACTCGCCGATGAGCGGCACGTACTCACCCTCGTTAAGGTTGCGCAGCGCCCATTCTTTTGACACGAGGTCGGCAGCATAGGTCACCGCGGTCACGACGGCGACTGCTACCCACAGCGTTGACCGCGAGGGGGTTCGCGGGTTCAGAGTGTTCACCTCGTGTGCTCCAATGTTGTGGCATGCAAACGGGCACGGCCAGGGCGGCCGTGCCCGTTCACGTAAAAACTATTGAGATCAGCGAAGACCGAAGCCGCCGGCGCCTGCGCCACCGAGTGGGTCGGGGCTGGGCGTGGGGCCGTCCACATCGCGGAGCAGACCTTCGAGGTAGCTCTTGAGACGGGCTCGGTAGTCGCGCTCGAAGCCGCGAAGTTCGTCGATCTTGCGTTCCAGACTCGTGCGCTCTTGCTCGAGCTGGTTGAGGGTGCGGGTACGGATACCTTCAGCTTCTCCCACGAGGCGCTCGCTCTCCTCGCGCGCCTCGGCCAGCAGGCGGTCAGCTTCGGCTTTACCGTCGTTGACGTACTCATCGTGAAGGCGCTGAGCCAGGTGCAGCATGCTCGTTGCCGACGCAGGTTCGTCTTCAACGACTGCGGGAGCAACAGGTGCAACCTCAGCGGGCGTTTCTTTCTCGACCTCTTCCTCTTCCTGGGCCACGATCGGCTCGGAGTAGGCCTGAGTCTCGTAGTCCTCAACCGAGGCGGCGGTGGGTGCTGCCTCTGCGCCGGAGCCGGCGGGAGCCGAAGCAAGGCGCGCCTTCAGTTCTTCGTTCTCGGCGTAGACCGCTCGGAGAGTATTTACTACCTCATCAAGGAAGTCGTCAACCTCGTCCTGGTCGTAACCTTCGCGGAACTTCGTGGGTTGAAACTTCTTGTTGAGAACATCATCGGCTGTGAGCAGCGCCATGGTTCGTCACCTCAGGATTCTCGGTACGAGGAAGTTGTCTTCCCCTTAGAAAATAATAACGTATCAGAAAGAGAGTCTTATCCGACGTCATGCTGCCAACCCAAACAGCAGGTTAAGCAAAATCGAACACCCAAAAATTAGCACAAGAAACGCAAGGTCAAGGGCGATATTGCCAATTCGTAATGGTGGGAGCACCTTGCGCAGCGCCTTGATGGGTGGGTCGGTCACCGTATAGACGGCTTCGGCAACGATGAGGAGGATCCCTTTGGGACGCCAATCCCGTGAAAAGACCTGTATCCAATCAAAGATCAGTCGGATAAAGAGCGTGACGATGAAGATCATCACCACGAAATAGGCGATCGTTGCGAAAAGCTTCATTTACGACTGGTCGAAGAAGCGCGCGCCAGCAATTTCCGGCTCGGGAGCCTGCGACTGCACCTCAATCTCCACCGTTGCTGGGGAGAGCAGGAACACCATGTTGGTGACCCGTTCGATCGAACCGTGCAGGCCAAATGCAAGGCCCGCGGCGAAGTCGACGATGCGCTTTGCTTCTGCATCGGTCATCTTCGTGAGGTTCATGATCACCGGGGTGCCAGCACGGAACGTCTCGCCCACGGCCTTGGCGTCCATGTAGGTGGTCGGGTGCATCGTTGCGATACGGCGCAGCGAGTTCTCGCCGTGAAGCGGAGTGACCTCCGCGGGGGCATAGATCTCCGCGGCGTAGTCGTCTGCTTCGTGGTGGTCTCGCTCCATTGCGTGCCCTTCATCTGTTGCGTCGTAGTCAGGCTCGGGCTCGGACAAGCCGAGATAGAGCATCGTTCTGCGAATTGCTCCCGCCATGTTTGCTCCTTGAGGTTAAGTGATCTTACGCAAAACCGTAGACCAGCGAGCATGCCTCCTCTTTGACCTGCGGCGGCGTGTCGCGAATGGTATTTTTTGCGCCTACTTCAGGAAGTCCGGTACGTCGAGCTCATCAGAGTCCTTCGCGGAGGCTTCCTCAAACACCGGCGGCACATCGAGGCTGACTTCCGTCGGCTGCTCGGGTTCAGAACCGCCGAGTACCGGGTTTGGTGTTGCGCTCGTCGGGGCGGGCTCCTCAAACTGGTCGGGGATATCCGTTCCTTCATCGACGGCGAGCGGCTCAAGTTTTTCTGGAGCCGCTTGGGCGGCTGGCTTAGCCGAAGGTGCGGGCGGCACGACCGGCGCTGCCGGGGTGGCAATGCGGTCAACGCGCGGGGTCGGCTCCCCTGAGTCGAACCCAGCGGCGATA
>CAYVDF010000003.1:10642-25588 GCA_964450475.1 uncultured Pseudactinotalea sp. | reverse complement strand
TCAGTCCTGCCACCTACCGACTTAACGCCGGCGGCAACAATGTTCTCACTGCGATATCTCAGGAGGGATACACGATTGAGGGCGAGTTCTCTCAATCAATAAACATTGGGCCCGTACCGAGTTTTACAGACTGCAATCCCCCACCTGAACCCGAAGTGACTGTCGAAGAGATCGAGGAACTCGATTGTGAGGCGGGCACGGTCACAACCTGGAAGGTCACTACTACCACTGAGTATGTGCTGAACGATACCGAGGACGAATGGATTCTTGGTGAGCCGGTCATCACGAGGGAAGATATCGGTTCTCGAGATGCGAATTCAGAGGAGTGCCCCGGAGAACCGGAAGAGCCTGGCGACGACACCGGCGAAGAACCCGGCGACGGCACCGGCGAAGAACCCGGCGACGGCACCGGCGAGGAGTCGATCGAAGGTGAAGACGACGGTTCCGCGGTGCCGACGCTGCCGAAGGCTCCTACCGCGACAAAGCAGATGCCTGCTACCGGGGTCGACAACCTCGGCTTGCTTGCCATCGGTACGTTACTGCTTGCTGTTGGCCTAGCGACTTCCGCTTGGGCTCGCGGGCGCGCCCGTCAGTAGCAACTATTCGCAACCCCAGCTGCAGCGCCCCAGAGAATTCTCTGGGGCGCTGCACTTTGCCCACTGTTGTTTGTCAGGCTGGGATGGCGTAGTTTTCTAGTTTCTGAAGGTGCGGCGGCCGATACACTCTTCGAGCTTGCCCGTGATCTCGTGGTAGTTCTCCTGGCTTGCGGTTCGCCAATGGACGCAGATCATCGTGGGTTCAACCAAACACATCCGCGTTCCGGCAAGCGCTCAGGAAGTGGTCACGAGGATGGGTCCACGTGACGAAGAGAAACCCGATCGCTTCCCCGAGTGAGCCGGGAACTACAGGCTCGCGAGCGGATCCCCGGTGAGGAAGTCCACGAGAAGGCGCGCGGTGTAGCCGGTAGCGCCCTCGGCATAGATGCCACCATCCTTGGTTGCACGGCCGGGGCCAGCAATGTCGAGGTGCACCCACGGGGTGTCGCCGGCGAAGTGCTGCAAGAACAGTGCCGCAGTGATCGATCCGCCACCTACGCCAGGAGCGGCGATGTGGTTGATATCAGCAACGTCGGAGTCCAGCGAGGAGCGGTATTCCTCAACGAGCGGCATCCGCCATACGGGCTCACCAGTGGCAAGCCCAGAGTCAATGAACGCCTGTGCAAGGCCATCGGTGGTCGCATACAGAGCAGCATGGAACTTACCCAAGCCAAGAGTCGCGGCACCGGTCAAGGTCGCGACATCAATGAGCAGCACGGGCGAGTACTCCGCGAGCGCCCAGCCCATTCCATCGGCGAGAACCATGCGACCCTCGGCGTCGGTGTTGCCGATCTCGACGGTCGTGCCATCGAACATCGTCACTACGTCAGACGGCCGAAACGCGCTTCCCGATACGGCGTTCTCCGCGAATGGCAGCACCGCCACGATTGAATTCGAGGCCTCCATCTTCGCGGCCGCAAGCACGGCTGCGAGAGCGATGGCCGAGCCGCTCATGTCGGTCTTCATCGGCACCATGCCCTCGCGGGGCTTGATGTCGAGGCCGCCGGTGTCGTAGGTGATTCCCTTACCCACAACGACGATCTCGCCAGGCTTCTTGCCCTTCGGCGTGTACTCCACCACAACGAACCGCGGCGGGGTCGCCGATCCCCCACCCACCGCGCTCAGCCCACCCATGCCTTGGGCGCGAATCCATTTTTCGTCGTAGACGCGCACGTTGACGCGCGCTTTCTTCCCCTCGTTTCGGGCTTGCTGCGCCATCCATTCGGGGTTTTTGATATTCGACGGCGTGGCAGCCCACGCGCGTGCTTTCACCGTGGCCTTTGCTCGCCGCACGGCGAGTTTCACGGCTGGCTCGGTGGCATCAACGAGGCGAGCAGCCTCAGCCACCGCCGGCCTCTCCTTAGTTCCGATCGCTGGGTGGCGGTAGGAACCGAGCAAAACCCCTTCAGAAAATGCGGTTACAACGGCGGGCTCAACCGAGCTAAATCCTGCAACAGCCGCAACCGACTCCGGCGCGAGGGCCCGGGCGAGTGCCGCCCCGGCCCTCCGGAAATCCTCGCCCACCCCAGAGCCGGAGGCCGAGCCAACCCCAACGAAGAGAACGGTAGCGGGCAGGTGCGCCCAGCGGTCGTCCGCTGCGAGGGGAGGCAGGGTCAAGGTTCGGACTTCGCCGACCTTGCCCGTGACCTTCAACAACTCCAACGTGGAGGGCAGATCCACTCCGTACGCAGCGAACAAGTCGCCGGAGGGGGCATCGCTCAGGAGGGGTTCCGGCTCACCCTGCGAAACAAGAAATGCGAGGGTGGTTGCGCCGTCTAAAGCGCCACGTGACGTTTCGGCGCTAATGAAGGGGAGGCTGATTTTCATTCCACCACAGTGCTCAGGGCTTTTGAGAGTTCCGATGCTTCGTCACCGTTGAGTTCGATAACGAGTCGGCCGCCGCCCTCAGCGGGGATTCGCATAACCAGCCCTCGACCCTCCTTCGTCACCTCGAGGGGTCCGTCGCCGGTTCGTGGCTTCATAGCCGCCATGTAGCATCCCTGTCTTTCGCATCAGTCGTGGCGGGCACCCACGTAGTGTGGTGAGGTTCAGGTTCGAACCCTGCCCAGCGCGCACGATATTCCTCCCCTATTCTACGCCACGGGGAGTTTTAGATGGGTGGGCGAGCAAAATTCGGCACCCAACTAGCGCATTCGCCGTCCAATAATTACGGCTGCTACAACAACAATGACGGCGAGCATCACCGTCACGAGGAAAACTACCCCGTCGCCGCTCATCGTTAGTTGCCGTGGCTTTTCGCGAGGGTTTCGTTACGGTTCGCGCGAGCGAGCTCGTCGTGTTTCTTCATGACCGTCAGCGCGGTGTCGATGTATTCCACTGCCTCAGCCGGGTCATCGGTGAGGTACATGAGATCAACATCGGTCGGACCAATCATGCCGCGCGCGGTGAGCACGTCACGGAGCCAGTCGATGAGCCCGCTCCAGAATTCTTTGCCGATGAGAACGACTGGAAAGCGTTGGACCTTGCCCGTTTGAACGAGGGTGAGCGCTTCGAAGAGTTCATCGAGCGTGCCGTACCCGCCGGGGAGCACGATGAAGCCTTGGGAGTACTTGACGAACATCGTCTTGCGCACGAAGAAGTAGCGGAAGTTCACGCCGAGGTCGACGTACTCGTTCATTCCCTGTTCAAAGGGGAGCTCGATTCCGAGGCCAACCGAGGTGCCATCGACCCGCTTCGCGCCGAGGTTAGCGGCTTCCATAACGCCGGGGCCACCACCGGTGATGACGGCGTATCCCGCCTTGACGAGTTCCTCGGCGACGTCGACGCCAAGTTGGTATTCAGGAGTTCCCGCGCGCAAGCGAGCAGAGCCGAACACGCTGACGGCCGGGCCGATGTTGGCGAGCGCACCGAATCCTTCGACGAACTCCGATTGGATACGCATGATGCGCCAGGGGTCGCTGTGGATCCAGTCAGGCCCCGAATCCGATTCTAGAAGTCTCTCGTCACTCGTTTTTGAGGGCAGCATCTTATTCGAAAAACGCAGGGGTCCGCGTTGGAAAAAGTCTGCTGGGTTCACGGTGGATGTCCTTTCTTACCACCTTCAACCGTATCGTGCCCGCGGTGATACGTATAACCAATGCGGGGGTGTGGGGATACCTTATCTAACCGCGCGCGTCGTGGAGAATCCGGGCGGCTTCAGCGATCGACCCCGAGAGCGAGGGATAAACCGTGAACGCCGCAGACACCTGGTCGACGGTGAGGCGGTTCGTGACAGCCATGGCGATTGGGAAGATGAGCTCTGAGGCGCGCGGGGCAACGACGACTCCCCCAAGCACGAGCCCGGAGGCACGGTGGGAGAACAACTTGATGAAGCCCTCGTGGATGCCGAGCATCTTGGCGCGCGGGTTACGCGCCAAGGGCACCATCGCGACGGCGCCGCGCACCTTCTTCGAAGTGATGTCCGCTTCGGAGACCCCAACGGTAGCGATCTCTGGGGCGGTGAAAATGTTGGCACTGACCTGGCCGAGGTCGAGCGGCTGCACGGCATCGCCAAGCGCGTGCCACATCGCGATGCGGCCCTGCATGGCGGCGACCGAGGCGAGCGCGTGGACGCCGGTGCAGTCCCCCGCTGCGTACACCCCGCGAACGGAGGCGCGGGAGACCCGGTCAACGTCGATGTGGCCCCACTCGGTCGTGGCGACGCCGGCATCTTCGAGCCCGAGGTCTTCGGTGTTGGGAACCGAACCAACGGCGAGCAGACAGTGCGAACCGGTAATCACGCGGCCGTCGCTGAGTTCGACCTCGACTCGGTCACCCACGCGGCGCACAGCTTCGGCGCGCGTGCGGGATAAAACGGTCATGCCGCGGGAGCGAAATACTCGCTCGATCACTTCGGCGGCGTCAGCGTCCTCACCGGGCAGCACCCGGTCCCGGGAGGACACGAGGGTCACATCAACCCCGAGGCCATGATAAGCACCAGCAAACTCCGCGCCGGTGACACCTGAACCCACGACGATGAGCTCTGTGGGCACCTCAGTGAGCCCATACATTTGGGTCCATGTCAGGATGCGTTCGCCGTCGGGCTTGGCGGAGGGCAGTTCGCGGGGGCGGGCGCCCGTTGCGATAAGGATGACGTCAGCCGGGATCGTCTCCTTGGCGCCCGCAGGGGTCGTGACCTCAACCGATTCGGAGCTCAGGAGCCGACCCACGCCGTCAATGACACGAACGCCCTCGCGTTCGAGGCGGGCGCGGATATCCCGTGACTGTGCCTGGGCCAGGGCAAGGACCCGGGCGTCGACGCGCGGGAGGTGCACGGCTAGCTCGGTGTCGTGGCCGCAAGCAGATTCGAGGCCGAGTTCGGCGGCCTTCTCCATCTGGGTGGCCTGCTCAGCGGTGGCGATAAGCGATTTGGATGGCACAACGTCGGTGAGAACGGCCGACCCACCGATGCCTTGGCGCTCAATAAGAGTGACGCGGGCGCCGAGCTGGGTGGCAACGAGGGCTGCTTCGTATCCACCGGGGCCGCCTCCGATGATGACGACCCGGGTGCCTGCTCGTGCGTCGTGCTGCGCCTGGGGCAAGAGCGGAGCGGCGGGTGAGGGCGCGCCGGCGAAGGGGTCGCCGACCGGGGCCGCGGGGGAATTACTCACATCAGATCCAGAAATTGCATCGCTCACGCCTGCTATTCTGCCTGGCTCGCGCTATCTTCGCATTGTGAGCACTATGAAATTTGAGTTAACTGACCCTAATACTGACCCCCAGGTCGTTGCCCAGGGCGCGGCCGACGTGATTCTGCAGGCCGCGGGCATCGAGTCGATCGACATCGCTCTGGTTCTCGGCTCCGGGTGGGGCGGAGCCGCGGATTTACTGGGAGAACCCGTGGCGACGCTGGAGGCGAGCGAGGTGCCGGGCTTCGTGGCCTCCGGCGTGCCTGGGCACTCTGGGCGCCTGACGATCATTCGTGTTGGCGAGGGAAACGACCCGCGCCACGCGCTCGTGCTGGGTGCGCGAACTCACTATTACGAGGGCCGCGGAGTCCGAGCAGTTGCCCACGGCGTGCGCACCGCTGCCGCCGCTGGCGCGAAAATCATGGTGCTGACCAACGGTTGCGGCGGGCTTAACCCAGAGTGGTCGCCCGGCACTCCGGTGCTCATTTCGGATCACATCAACCTGACCGCCGATTCCCCGATCGAGGGCGCGAACTTCGTTGACCTGACCGACCTGTACTCCCCCCGCCTGCGCGCCCTCGCCCGCGAGATCGACCCCACGCTCGATGAGGGTGTCTACGTTCAGTTCCGCGGCCCCCACTACGAGACCCCGGCAGAGGTTCAGATGGCCAAGGTTCTCGGAGGCGACCTCGTTGGTATGTCCACCGCGCTCGAAGCGATCGCCGCACGTCAAGCCGGTATGGAAATTTTCGGCATCTCCCTCGTCACGAACCTTGCCGCGGGCATCTCCCCCATCCCGCTCGCCCACGACGACGTCGTCGCCGCCGGCAAAGCCGCCGAGGGCCGCCTCGCCGAGCTCCTCACAGCCATTGTTAAGAAGGCAGTCGCATGATGACCCCAGCACTCCTCGACCAGGTCGCGGCGTGGATCGCCGACGATCCCGACCCCGCCACCGTCGCCGAACTCACCGCGCTGCTAGAGCAGGCGAATGGCGGCGAGCAGACCGCGATCGATGAGCTCACCGATCGCTTTTCTGGGCTCCTGCAATTTGGTACCGCCGGCCTTCGCGGTGCTATCGGGGGCGGGCCTGCGCGGATGAACCGCGCCGTTGTCGCCCGCGCCGCCGCTGGCCTTGGTGCGTTCCTCACCTCGGAGATCACTTCAGACGCACCCGTGGTAGTCATCGGGTACGACGCTCGGAACTACTCCGAGCAGTTCGCTACAGACTCCGCCGAGATTCTCACCGGCGCGGGGTGCCGCGTCGTTCTGTTCGACCAACACGTACCAACCCCCGTGCTCGCCTACGCTGTGCTCGCGCTCGGCGCGGATGCCGGTGTGATGGTCACTGCCTCGCACAACCCGCCTGAGGATAACGGGTACAAGGTTTATCTCGGTGGCCGGGTCGTCACCGGTGATGGCCAGGGCGCCCAGCTTGTCGACCCCTTTGATGCCGCGATCGCCTCAAAGATCGCCTCGGTCGCGTCGGTTGCGGGCCTGCCCCGCTCGTCGAATTACGACACGGTCGGCGATGCCCTGATCAATGGCTACATCGACTCCGTGCTCACGCTCGCCCCTGGAGACAACCCCTACCCCGGCCTGAAGATCGTCTACACACCGATGCACGGGGTTGGCGGAGATCTCTTCCTTCGCGTGCTCGATCGCGCGGGCTTTACCGACGTCACCCAGGTCGACGCACAGTTCGAGCCCGACCCGAAGTTCCCGACCGTCGCCTTCCCGAACCCGGAGGAAGCCGGGGCGCTCGACCTGTCGTACGAGGCCGCGACGACGGCCGGCGCCGAGCTCATCATCGCCAACGACCCCGATGCGGACCGAGTCTCGATCGCAGTGCCCGCAGGAGATGGCTGGCGCCAGCTCACCGGTGACGAGGTCGGCGCCCTCCTTGGCGAGATGATCGCCACCGATGCGGCGGAGCCGGGCGTGTTTGCGAACTCGATCGTCTCCTCGCGCCTGCTTGGTGCAATCGCGCGCGCCCACGGGTTTGAGCACCACGAGACCCTCACAGGGTTCAAGTGGATCTCCCGCGCCCCCGGCCTAACCTACGGCTACGAAGAAGCGATCGGATACTGCGTCAACCCGTCGGCCGTGCGCGATAAGGACGGAATCTCTGCCGGGCTCGCGCTCGCGTTGCTCACCGCCCGCACCGTTGCCGAGGGTCGCACGCTGGAAGATCTTCTCGACGATCTCGCGCTACAGCATGGCCTCTACGCCTCGGGTGCACTCTCTGCGCGCATGGCGGATCTCGCGGATATCCCTGCGGCGATGGCCCGCCTGCGCGAGAACCCACCAGCAACGCTCGCCGGCTCGGGCGTCGTCTCCACGATCGACCTGTCGCAGCCACGTGGCGACCTCCCCGCCACCGATGCGCTCGTGTACACCACCGCCGATAACGACCGCGTGATCGTGCGCCCCTCGGGCACCGAACCGAAGGTCAAGTGCTATCTCGAAGTCGTCGCACCCGTTGCCGATCGGGCCCACCTTGGGCAGGCGAAGGAGTTCGCAGCCGCGCGGCTCGATGCACTCAAGGCCGATATCGCGAAGGCGGCGGGTTTCCCCACCGAATAGTGGTGGCGTCTCACACAGCGAAGCGTCCACGCAACGGCCCGCTGCGACGGGCTAAACTTGGTGCAATGCCTGCCACTCCACCCGTTGCCGTGACTGCTGCGGCGATTCGCGAAGCCACTCAACGCCTCCAGGGCGTCGTTGAGCGTACCCCACTACAGCCGTGGGCGCGCATGAGCGAGAAAACCGGCGCGCGGGTGCTCATTAAGCGCGAGGACATGCAGCCGGTGCGCTCCTACAAGCTCCGCGGTGCCCTCAACCTCATGCTCGGCCTGGCTCCTGCCGAACGCGAACGGGGCGTTGTGGCGGCGAGCGCGGGCAACCATGGCCAAGGCGTCGCAAAGGGCTGCCACGACTTGCGCATTCACGGCCGAATCGTCGTGCCTGAGTCGACGCCGCGGCAGAAGATGGATCGCATCCGTTCCGTTGGCGGCGACTACGTCGAGCTTGTGGCCAAAGGCAACACGTACGACGAGGCGTACGCCGAAACGGTGCGATACGCCCGCGAAACCGGCGCCGTCCCCGTCCACCCCTTCGACGACCCGCGCACGATCATCGGCCAGGGCACCGTCGCCCGGGAGATCCACGACCAACTCGGCTCGGCCCCCGACGTTGTCGTCGTGCCGATCGGCGGCGGTGGGCTCGCCAGCGGCATCGCCGCCTACCTCGCCGAAGCCAGCCCCACCACGCGCGTCATCGGTGTCGAACCCGCCGGCGCAGCGTCGATGTCGGCGGCAATCGCTGCGGGGGAACCGGTCACGCTAGACGACATCGACACGTTCGTTGACGGCGCTGCCGTCCGCCGCGCTGGAGACGCCCCGTTTGAGATCCTCAATCGGCTTGGTATCCGCGTAAGCACCGTGCCCGAAGGCCGGGTCTCCTCAGAGATGCTCGAGCTGTACCAGACCGAAGGCATCATCACCGAACCCGCCGGCGCGCTTGCATTCGCCGCGCTCGGCCCTCTCGGTTCCGGCGCTCCCGTCGAGGTTGCCGCCGGCTCCACCGTCGTCGTCATCCTCACCGGCTCCAACAACGACGTCACCCGCTACTCCGAGGTCATGGAACGCTCGCTCGTGTATGAGGGGCTGCGCCACTATTTTATTGTTGACTTCCCCCAACGCCCCGGTGCGCTTCGTGGATTTTTGGACGACGTGCTCGGCCCTGGTGATGACATCTCGCTTTTCGAGTACACCAAGCGTTCAAACCGCGAGACTGGCCCCGCTTTCGTTGGGATTACGCTCGGTTCTCGAGGCGATTATGAGCCTTTGCTGCAGCGGATGCGCGATACCGGAATCACCTTCCGCGTCATCGAGCAGGACTCCCCGCTGTTCCACATGTTCACCTAAAACCGTCCGCCTCGCGCAGGGGTAAGCTCTAGGTTTATGAGCGAACAGATCTCGGCGGCAGAACTTGCCCGCTTCATCGACCACACCATTTTGAAGCCCGAAGTCTCCCGCAGCGACGTGCTGAAGGTTGCGGAGGAAGGCGCCGAATTCAAAGTCGCCTCCGTGTGTGTCAACCCCATCTGGATACCCGCGGTCGTTGAACGCCTCGACGGCAGCGGCGTGAAGGCCTGCTCGGTCGTCGGCTTCCCCCTTGGGGCTACCCCGGCTGCGAACGTCGGTGAAGAAGCCCGCCGCGCCATCGGTGAGGGCGCCGGCGAGATCGACATGGTGGTGCCCCTTGGCCTGGTGAAGTCCGGTGAGTGGGAGGCCACCCGCGAATACATCGATGAGGTGCGCGCCGCCACGGCAGGCACCCTGCTCAAGGTCATCATCGAGTCGGCAAGCCTGAGCGATGATGAGATCATCCGCCTGTGCCAGATTTCTGAAGGTGCCGGCGCGGAGTACGTCAAAACGTCCACCGGCTTTCACCCCACTGGCGGTGCCACCGAACACGCCGTGTCTCTCATGCGCGCGAATGTCTCGGATTCGATCGGGGTCAAAGCCTCAGGGGGTATCCGTGATCTCGCCGCGGCGCTGAAGATGATCGAGCTCGGCGCCACTCGCCTCGGCCTGTCAGGCACGACGGCGATTCTCTCCGAGATCGGATAGCGTGGCGCTGCTACGTGCTGCGCGGGATGAGCGCCCACGCGACGTTGCTCCAGCCACCAAGCGCCACCTCGGGTTTGGCGCGGTTCCACAGCCACTCCCACTCGCGCCGGTACACCCGCCCGCTGCCGGGCTCGTAGATCCGCGGGTTGTTCATCGGCGCCGCGCCGCGCACCGCGGCGGGCGGTATGAGGAGCACGACGTGCCGCGGCACAGCCCCGACGATTTTCCCGCGAAGCGTTCCTCCGACGTAGAGCGGGATCGGAATCCCCGCTGCCAGGGCACGGCGGAATACTCCGGTGAGGACTTCAGCCAGAGCCGGGTTTGTGTCGTCGATCGGCATGTGCTCGTACGTCACGCCCGGCACGTGCAGCTGCCGCGCGAGACCCCAGGGCGGGGTGCCGAAGGCGCGCGGCCACGACCGGCCCGTGACCTGGGCGAGAAGGTCTTCTTGCAGTGCGGTGAACTCGCGCACGGCGAGGTAGCGCCGCTCGGATACGTCCAGTCCGGGCTCGTCGTGCTGCAGACGTCGCAGCAGGTCGCGGTCAAAGAGTGCATTGACGAGGGCGAGCACCGTGGTTCCACACGTTGTGGCGGTGTGTTGAACGGCAATCGCACCCCCGAGGCTGAACTGGCCCATACGAGGAAATATTTTGGCTGGCTCCACCGGAGTAAAGGTGCGGGCTTCCAACTCTGAGAGCGTTTCTAGCGCTCCCTTCCGCCAAAGCAAGGCGCGATTGGCGAGGTGATGCAACCCAACCCTCATGTAAGCATCCCTAGGGCGGCAACTGCGGTGCCGAGCACAGCCAGGCTCACCACTGAGATGGTCACGATGTGCAGGTTGATTGCACCGTACCCAGCTTTCCACGCACGCAGCGTCACGAGCATGACGAGCACGACGACCGCTCCGAGCACCGCCGAGGTCGCGGACAGAAGTGGGTGCCCTTGGCGCTGGGCCGCGAACGCTAGGGCGAAACATCCCACGGCTACAGCAAGAACCGTGCGCTGCCACGCGAGCACCGTCCGTTGGGGCTGCGCACCAGGATCATTGTGCAGCCCCGATGCGTGCAGCGCCTGCAGGTGCCGCAGGTCCCAGAACGTGCGCAGGGTGCGGAAGGAAACGAGGCGGCGCCGATTCATCTCACTCACCCAAACGCGAGTTCGTACAGCGCATACACGGCGAGGATCACGGCGATGAGCGTGATGCCCGTCGCGAGCAGGGGCAACAGCTTTGGCGGGGGAAGCGGCTCCCCAAGGCGCAGGGCCCGCTCCGATCGCCTCCACTGCACGATCGCGCTCACGGCGAGTATCCCCCCGGAGACACAGGCGAGCGCCGCAAGCGCATCGAGGAGTTTGTGGCCGTCGGTGAAACTCGTCAGCGTCGTCAGCGCAACACCACCGGCAACCAAGGCGAGCGCGGTACGCAACCACGCAAGCGCCGTCCGTTCGTTGGCTAACGAAAACCGTGCGTCGGGATCAGAACCGACGGAGTACACCGACGCCGGCCGGCGCCCATCTGGGGATTGTGAAGATTGCGGAGCCATCGTTTGCCATTATCCCCCAACAGGTGGGTCAGGCCTCGACCTTCTCTAGGATGATCGGAGTCGGTTTCACCTCGCCGGAGGCGCTGATGGTGTAGGCGCCCTCGAGAGCGTCGATGGCGCGCGGCATGCGCTCGGGGGTGTCGGTGTGCAGGGTGAGCAGCGGCTCGCCGGCAACAACGCGATCACCCGGCTTGGCGTGGAGTTCGATACCGGCAGCAGCCTGCACCGGCTCGTTTCGTGAGGCACGGCCGGCCCCTAAGCGCCACGCGGCGACGCCAACGCCGTACGCATCGAGGCGCTCGAGCACTCCGGTTTCGGGTGCGGTAACGACCTCTGTGTGCTTGGCAACAGGTAGTGGCGCATCCGGGTCGCCGTCCTGGGCGCGGATCATCGCGCGCCACACATCCATCGCGCGCCCGTCCCTCAATGCCTCGGCTGGGTCAACGTCGCCGCGGCCAGCCGCGCTGAGCATCTGGCGAGCGAGTTCAACGGTGAGCTCCACGACGTCAGGGGGTCCGCCGCCGGCGAGTACCTCGACGGACTCTCGCACCTCCAGGCCGTTGCCGACGGTGAGGCCGAGTGGGGTATCCATGTTCGTGATGAGCGCGGAAGTCTTCACACCGGCATCGGTACCGAGCTCGACCATCGTGCGCGCGAGTTCGCGGGAGCGCTCCAGGGTTTTCATGAAGGCGCCTGACCCGGTTTTGACGTCGAGCACCAGCGCTCCCGTTCCCTCGGCGATCTTTTTGCTCATGATCGAGGAGGCAATGAGTGGGATCGCCTCCACAGTTCCCGTAACGTCGCGTAGTGCGTAGAGTTTGCGGTCGGCTGGGGCGAGGCCGGAGCCGGCCTGGCAGATAACGGCGCCGACATCGGCGAGTTGGGCCATCATTTCGTCGTTGCTCAGCGCTGCGCGCCAGCCGGGGATGGCTTCCATCTTGTCTAAGGTGCCGCCGGTGTGCCCAAGGCCTCGGCCCGAGAGCTGTGGCACCGCCACACCGAACACCGCCACAAGGGGCGCGAGCGGGAGCGTGATCTTGTCCCCGACCCCACCCGTGGAGTGCTTATCCGCAGTGGGCGCGCCGAGTTCGGCGAAGCTCATGCGTTCGCCAGAGTCGATCATCGCGTTGGTCCAGCGAGCGATCTCGCGGCGGTTCATTCCGTTGAGGAGGATCGCCATCGCGAGCGCCGACATCTGTTCTTCGGCCACGACCCCGCGGGTGTAGGCGTCGATGACCCAGTCAATCTGCGGATCTGAGAGTTCCTTCTTGTCACGCTTCGTGGCGATGATATCGACCGCGTCGAACGCTTCAACCATTGCTTCCTCCTGTAGGCGGGTGGGCTTCTAGGCTACTCAACTACGCCTGTTCTAGCAGCAACCCGGGAGCGCACTGCTATGCGTGTGGCCCGGAGCCAGGCACCCGCTCGAATTCCTCGGGTCCGAACGCACCGGGCAGCACCTCGGTCATCGGTTTAATCCCCGCGACGGTCTCCACGAGCAGATCCGGCCCGCCATGCTCCCACAGCAGTTGGCGGCATCGCCCACAGGGCATGATGACCTCACCGTTGGCGTTGGTGCACGTGAACGCCACGAGGCGCCCTCCCCCAGAAACAATCAGCTCCGAGATCACCGCGCACTCCGCGCACAGCGTCACCCCGTAGGCGGCGTTCTCAACGTTGCACCCAACGATGATTCGGCCCTTTTCGGTGAGTGCCGCGGCGCCAACTGGGTACTTCGAATACGGCACGTACGCGTTCTTCGTGATGGCGTGCGCCGCTTCGCGCAGCGCGTCCCAATCGATGTCAGCCATAGTGCCTCCAAAGGATCGAATGGCAGGTGGTGCCATAAATAATAATTGACGGCGAACTAGCTCACCTTGTGAGTAAAAACCGGCTGCCAGTGCGTGACCGGCAGCCGGTTGGAGATGGTCCGCCCCGAGCGGGGCCGCATCCTAATCCGGTGGGTAGGGCTTACCCTCGGCCGCGGGCGGGCGGAACTTCCCAACGATCCCCGCAACAGCGAAGATCGTCGCGAGGTAGGGCAGCATCGCGAGCAGTTCTGAGGGGATCACCGAGCCCATGTTGCCGAGCACACGGCGCAGCGAGTCGAAGAATCCGAACAGTAACGCGGCAGCGAGCGCACCGGTTGGGTTCCACCGTCCGAGGATCATCGCTGCAAGGGCGATAAAACCTCGACCCTGGGTCGCTTCCTTCGTGAACGGCAGACCGGCGGCGACGATGGCGGCGCCACCGAAGCCGGCTACGGCGCTGCCGAAGACGACGTTGTTGAAGCGCGTGCGGTTAACCTTGATGCCCACGGTGTCGGCGGCCTTGGGGTGCTCACCAACCGAGCGCATCCGCAGGCCCCATTTGGAGCGGAAGATCATGAACTGCAGGGCGAACACGCCAACGATCATCGTGTAGACGAGGATGTTCTGGTTGAACAGCGCCTGGCCGATGATCGGGATGTCCGCGAGGATCGGGATCCGGAACACGTCCGCAGCAGGTGGCGTGCGCAGTTCTTGGTTCTGGGTCAAAACGGTTGAGAACAGGTAGTTCGTGAAACCAAGAACAAGAACGTTGAGCACGACACCAACGATGATCTGGTCAACGCGGTACTTGATCGTGAACAGCGCGAGCAGCATCCCCACGAGGGCACCAGCGATCGGGGCGGCGATGAGGCCGAGATAGAAGTTCCCAGTCGAGGCGCCGACGATCGCCGTCATAAATGCACCGGCAAGGAGCTGCCCTTCAATGGCGATGTTGATTGTTCCCGAGCGCTCACACAGCACACCAGAGATCGCACCGAACGCGAGCGGGAGTGATGCCGTGACCGTGGTGGCGAGCAGGAAGGGCAGGGCAAGCCCGTACTCGTTACCGGCGATCACCCACACGAGCATCGCGGCGATAACCGCAAGCCCGTAGCCCCACACGAGCCACTTGGGCAGTTTGCGGCGGTTGAGGGAGATCCAGAACGCCGATACCGCGAGCGCGAGTGCCACGGCCATGAGCACAATGGCACCAGTCTTCGACGGCACGATGAGGTCGGGCAGTTGGAACGTGTCGCGGCGGGAGTCGGAGAGCACGAACTTCGACTCACCCGTTGGGCCCACGAGAAGGAACAGCACGAGTCCAATGAGCGCGAGTCCGGCAAGAATAATCGGTGTGCGTAGCGAGGGCTTTGGCTGTGCGATGGCCGCAGCTTCGGTTGCATCGATGATTGGAGTACTCACGCTGTTACCGCCTTCATGGATGCAACCCCCGTCTTGGGGAGAACAAACAGGGTCCGTACGAGTGCTGGGGCGGCGATGAACAGAACGATCACCGACTGGATCACCAGCACGATATCGATCGGTGTCTTCGCCATCGTCTGCATGAACGGTGCGCCGGCGCGCAGGGCGCCGAACAGCAACGCAGCCATCACGGTTCCTAAGGGTCTCGATTTACCTAACAGCGCCACGGTAATGGCGTCAAAGCCAATCGACCCGGCCGATGAGGCGACGAAGGTTTTGTTGGTTCCGAGCACGACCGAGGCGCCACCAAGGCC
>CAYVDF010000003.1:0-10542 GCA_964450475.1 uncultured Pseudactinotalea sp. | reverse complement strand
GCGAGCCACGTGGCGATCCAGTTGAGCATGATCGTCACGATGACTTCGTTCGCACCCGTCGCTGCCTTCAGGTAGCCGGCGATGCCCGCCCAGATTCCACCGATGATCATCGAGCCGATGAGTGCGGCGATGAGGAGCAGCGCACCGGGCAGGGTGGCCTTGAAACCGATGATCGAGGCAACGCCCGCGCCCATGAGCACCTGGCCCTGCGCACCAATGTTGAACAGGCCGGCTCGGAAACCGATACCGAGGCCAAGGCCGGCAAACAACAGCGGCGTTGCCCACACCATCGTTTCCGTGAGCGGGCGGATCATGAGCGCGAACGTGTTCGCATCAAAATTGAAGATGGCGCCCTGGAACAGCGCAACGTACGAGCGCTTGACGGCGTCTCCGGCGTACCACAGCATGTCGTAGGGCCGAGCGAAGAAGTAGGCCGAGGCATCCCGTACCTTGCCGTCGGCAGCCGCGATGAGGACGGCGGAAATTACGAGTGCGCCAACGATCGCTAGCAGCGTCACGAGCCAGCTCGAGCGCAGCATCTGCTGCAGCACGTTGAGGTGAACCTGCTGGTGGTGAGTGTTGTCTTCTATCTCGGTTCCCGTCAGAGATGGCGGGTTTTCTACCGGGGTTTCCTCGCCTGTCGCGGGTTCGTTGACCTCGTCAAAAGGCTTGTCGTCACTCACCGTCGGCCTCCACCTCATGCATGATTGTCGGGTGCTCCTCTGCTTGTGTCTGGGCCTCTTCGAGCGGCACACCGGCCATCATGAGCCCGAGCACGTCACGGTCGGTGTCTCCTGGCACGATACCGACGATCTTGCCGCGATACATGACGGCGATCCGGTCGGCGAGCGCAGAGACCTCATCGAGTTCTGTGGAGACGATGATGACCGGCGTGCCGGAGTCGCGCTCCTCCACGATGCGTTTGTGTACGAATTCGATCGAGCCCACGTCCAGCCCGCGCGTGGGTTGGGAGGCGATGAGCAGTTTCAGCGGCCGCGACATTTCGCGGGCGAGCACGACTTTCTGCTGGTTACCGCCCGAGAGGGCGCTAATCGGCTGATGAATCGACTGCAAGCGCACATCGTAGGTGTCCTTATTTTCCTCGGCATGCGCGTAGATTTTGGGAAGGTTGAGTACCATGCCGCGGGCAAAGGGCGGCTGGTCATGCTGATCGAGCACCATGTTCTCGGCGATGGTGAACGACGAGATGAGCCCGTCAGTCGAGCGGTCCTCGGGCACGAAACCGACGCCGGAGTTGAGTACTTCCTTGACGCTCTTGCCGAGTATCTCTTCATCGTTGAGGCGCACCGAACCCGAGTCAGCCGTGTGAAGGCCGAGGATCGTTTCCACTAGCTCGGTCTGGCCATTGCCCTGCACCCCAGCGATCGCGAGGATTTCGCCACCGTTCACGGTGAACGACACGCCATGAACGGATGGATTCTCAAGCGCATCGAGCACAACGAGATCTTCAACATCGATGCGCTGCTCGTTGAGCTGTGCTGGGCCCTTTTCGACCCCAAGGTTGACGGCGCGCCCCACCATGAGCGAGGCCAGTTCTGTTTCTGACGATGTCGGCTCGGCGGTTCCAACGACGCGACCGCGGCGGATCACCGTGATCTCATCGGCTACGGCGCGCACTTCTCGAAGCTTGTGGGTGATAAAGACGATCGAGGTGCCCGCATCGCGCAGCTGGCGCATCGTCTCGATGAGCTCATCGGTTTCTTGCGGCGTGAGCACGGCCGTTGGCTCATCAAGGATGAGGATCTCAGCATCACGGGAGAGCGCCTTGATGATCTCCACTCGCTGCTGCACACCCACGGGCAGGTCTTCCACGTACGCATCGGGGTCGACTTCGAAACCGAAGCGTGCGGAGATGTCACGAACGAGCTTGCGCGCCTCGTTCAGGGAGATGATCCCTGCCGCGCCGGTGGGTTCGTGTCCGAGCACGACGTTCTCGGCGACGGTGAACACAGGCACGAGCATGAAGTGCTGATGCACCATGCCGATGCCGGCCTCCATGGCCTCACCGGGGCCAGCGAAGTTGACCGGCACATCGTCGATGAGGATCTCGCCCTCGTCAGGTTGATACAACCCGTAGATGCAGTTCATCAGGGTGCTCTTACCGGCACCGTTCTCGCCGAGCAAAGCGTGGATTGTGCCTGGGCGGAACGTCAAATCAATTGAATCGTTCGCCACAAACGTGCCAAACCGCTTTGTTAGGCCTCGCAGCTCAAGTTTCACGAATTAAAGGACCTTTCAACTGGTGCCGTGAACCTTATGTTCCCGCCAGTTTAGACGACTGTGGCCTGGACGGTTACCCGTCCAGGCCACAGATTGCCAGTTTAGTTCTGGCTTGGGGAGGTTACTTCAAGCTCACCGGAGATGATCTTGGCGCGGAGATCGTCGATCTCAGCCTTCAGCTCGGCCGGTACCTTGTCCTCAAAGTCGTGGAACGGAGCAAGGCTCACGCCACCGTTTTCGAGGGTTCCAACGTAGGGGTCGGACGTGAAGTTGCCGTCAACCGAGTCCTTGATGACGTCGAAGACCGACTGGGCGATCTCCTTCATCACGGAGGTGAGGAGGTACTGCTTCGTGGCAGCGTTCGCGTCCTGGAGGTAGCCATCCGAGTCAACCCAGATCACCGAGATGCCCTCTTCTTCAGAGGCGGCCTTCAGCGAGCCAGCGCCAACGGGGCCAGCCACGGGAAGGATGATGTCCGCGCCCTGGGAGATGAACTGCTTCGTGGTGTCGTAACCGGCGTCAACGTTGCTGAAGTCACCGGTGAAAGAACCGTTCTGTGTGTCCTTGTCCCAGCCGAGGACCTTGACGTTGGCATCCTTGGCTTCGTTGTAGTGGCCAACACCGTCAGCGAAACCATCCATGAAGATGGTTACCGAGGGGAAGGCCATCCCGCCGTAGGTACCCACGGTGCCGGTCTCGCTCATGCCAGCTGCGAGGTAGCCAGCGAGGAAGCCTGCTTCGTGGGTGTTGAACACGAGCGCGCGGGCGTTGTCGTGGTCACCCGTGGGCACGTCGTCAACGAGCGCGAACTGCAGGTCGGGGTTGGCTTCCGCGGCCTCAGAGATCGTGTCGTTGAGCGCGAAGCCAACACCGATGATGAGGTCACAGCCGGCCTGAACCTGAGCGTCAACGTTCGAATCGTAGTCGCTCGCATCGTTCGACTCCGCCCAGCGGATGTCGATACCAAGCTCGTCTTCGGCGCGCTTCAGACCGTTGAAACCGGACTCGTTGAACGAGGCGTCATCGAAGCCACCTTCGTCCGAGACCATGCAAGCGGTGAAGTCAACGCCCTCGGGCGCTTCCTCTTCTGGAGTTTCTTCGCCTTCCTGAGCTTCAGTAGGCTCTGGGGTTGTGGGCTGCTGCTCGGGCGGTGCGCCACAAGCTGCGAGGCCGAGGGCCAGCACGGCCCCGGACGCTACGGCAATAATCGACTTCTTCACGTACGTTCTCCCGTTTAATAAGGGTGCCGGTTCACGGCAAATGGTCAGTTCGAATCTTTGCTCACCACGTCGGCGGAAAAGATCCGGGGAAATGAGGGTATCCCCATTGTCGCGTGTTTGCGAACTAAATAATTGTACCGATACGTGTTCGTTATGATTTCGGTACACCGAGCGGCATCGCGGCCACGGTGGCTAACGTGCGCACCCCAACGTTGATTGCTCGCTCATCAAAAATGACGTCGCCCTGGTGCAAATCGTAGGTCCGCTCACCCGGGGTTCGTGTGCCGAGGCGGATCATGGAGCCTGCTCGTTCCATGAGGTACCACCCGAAGTCTTCCCCGCCGAGGGATTGCTCCGAGAGCACCACAGTCTTGGCACCGTTGGCATCTCGTGCCGCGGCGCCAATACGAATGGTTTCGTGCTCGGTGTTGACCACTGGGGGCACACCTCGCGTGATGACGCACTCGGCCGTGACCCCGGTGGGCGCGACCACGGACTCAACGATCTCGGTCACGATTCGGCCCGCGTCCTCCCACACGTTGCTGTCGAGGCAGCGCAGGGTTCCCGAGAGCACGCCGCGCGCGGGGATTGCATTATCAGCGGTACCGGCCTTCACTTGCCCCCACGTCAGGTTGACACCCGAGCGCGGGTCGAGGCGGCGCCCAAGCATCGCAGGCGTTTGAGTGATGACCTGCCCGAGGGCATACACGAGGTCGCCCGTCAGGTGCGGGCGCGAAGTGTGTCCGCCTCGTGAGTTGAGGGTCACGGTCACGCTGTCTGAGGCCGAGGTCAGTTCACCAACACGGGTGCCGACCTTGCCAACGTCGAGCCTCGGCTCAGCGTGAACGGCGTAAATAATCGCACCGGGCAGCAATGCGCCCTGTTCGATGACGTCGATTGCCCCACCGGGGTGAACCTCTTCGGCGGGCTGGAAGATCAGACGTACATCGTTCGGGAGATCGCCGGCCGCGGCGAGGTCTGCGAGTGCAAGACCCGCGCCGATCACGACGGTCGTGTGAATGTCGTGGCCGCAGGCGTGGGCGAAGCCGTTGGTGGAAGCAAACGGTAGGCCGCTGGTTTCCTCCACGGGGAGGGCGTCGATATCGGCGCGCAAGATGATGCGCGGGCGGTCCTCGGCCGGGTTGAAGGCTTGAGGCACTCCGTTGAATCGGTCGGAGGCCGGAATATCGACCCACAGGCCCGTGTCGGTCATGAGGTGCACGTGCAAGCCTGCAGCACGCATCTTCTCTGCGATCTTCTTTGTCGCGCGGTGTTCGTGGCGCGACAGTTCGGGGTTGGCGTGCATGTCGCGGCGGAACTCAATGAGCTCGGGATCGAGCTCGTCAGCGCGTGCGCGGATGCGAGCGAGAATTTCCTCCGGCAGGTGAACAACCCGCCGCTTAGCTACCGGTTCGGCCTGCTCGGCCGGGATCGTCGAAATCTTGGCACTACTCACGCTTGCCACTTTAGTGCACGATCACGCGGCTCGGGGCTTCTCCGCCGGTTAGAAGCGGATCGCGTCGATCGGCCGCACGCGCACTGCCACGAGCGCCGGCACGAGCCCAGCGAGGGCACCGACCCCGGTCGCCACAGCGAGCCCGAGCAATCCCGCCTGCGCAGGGAACGGCACGGGATCTTGCAGCCGCATTCCGCCCATGAGGTATTGATCGATCGGGAGGTTATTGAACAGCGCCGCCGTGATCCCCACGCCGATGGCTCCCGCGATCACGGTTGCCACGACGGATTCCATCATGACGGCAAAGAACACCCGTCCACTCGTCGCACCGAACGCTCTACGAATCCCAATCTCGCGGATGCGCCCCCGCAGGGTCACCATCGAAATGGTCAGCAGGTTGAGAGCGGCTAGCCCAAGCACGAGCCCGGTCACCCCATAGCCCGCGAGCGCCATGAGTCGGGTGGATTCTTCGATCCAACCGTATTCCTGGATCACCGATGTAGCACCCTTGGGTCCGAGGCTCGCCTTGATCGCGCGGTCGGCTTCCCACATGAGATCCCCACCGACCCAGAGCTCTAGTTCGGGTTCCCCCGTCTCGATCTTAAGTCCGGGCTTTGCGGCTCGGTCGATGATGCCCATGTAGGAAGAGTTGAGCATGAACGCTCGGGCGCTCTCCCACTCCCAGCGGTCGGGGATAACTCCCTGCACGATCACGGTGTTCTTTATTTGGCCTTCACCCAGTTCGATGTCAATCGTGAAGGGCAACTCGCTGCCCACCTCGCCGGTCTCGCGAAGGAAGGCCTCGTTGACGACGATCGGCGGGGCGAGGCGATCGTCGTTGTTTGTTGTGAACCACGAGCCGCGGCTCAGCTCAATTCGGTGCATGACCCCATACGGCCGATCCACGACCATGAGTTCAGACATAATTGGGATCCCGGACCCGCGAAAGGTCGCGTGACCCCACGTGCGTCGTGAGGCGAACGGGATCTCGTTGCGTTCGATGAACTCTGCGAACTCTGCGTTGGCTTCCCTCATCCACTCCAGCGATTCCTTACCGGGATTAGGCAGCCACACCATGACCGTGCCTTCGCGGCCACTTTCGCGTTCCATCATCTCGCGCTGGACTTGCGCACTCGTCGTCATGAGCGCAGACACGGCCGTCATCCCGGCAACCGCAACAGCGACTCCCAGTAGGGAGAGGAGCACGCGCATCTTGTGGATGCGCAGTTCGTCCCACGCCTCCAACATGGCGCCAATAAACCCGCTCATGAGACGACCTCCCCACCGATAACGGGCGGCAGCGAGCGGCCATCGGCCGAGCGCGTGTGAGGATCAAAGTCGTGGAGCACGCCGTAGGCGAGCTGGTAGTGCCGGCTCGCCCGAGCCGCGACGGAGAGGTCGTGGGTGATCGTGATGAGGGCCGAGCCCGACTCAACCGAGATCTCGTGGAGCAAGCTCATGACCTCGGCACCGGTCTCGACGTCGAGCGCACCGGTCGGCTCATCAGCAAGGATGACGCGCGGCCTGCGCACGATCGCGCGGGCGATCGCAACGCGCTGCTGCTCACCACCCGAGAGCTGGCTTGGCAGTGATTCCAAGCGGTTTCCGAGGCCGACGCGGTCGAGAATCTCGGCTGCGATGCGCTCGCGCTTCCAGAAATCCTCACCTGAGGCGTACATGAGGGGCGCCACGACGTTCGCGAGCGCCGTACGCCCCGTCAGGAGGTTGAACTGCTGGAACACGAACCCAAACTCGGCGCCGCGCCGGCGCGCGCGCTTGGCGTTCGAGAGTCGGGCGACCGGCTCGCCGTCAAGAAGATACTCACCCGAGTCAGCGACATCGAGGAGACCCAAGATGTTCAGGAGGGTGGATTTACCCGTTCCCGAACGCCCAACGATGGCCACGTGGTCGCCTGAGTCAACATCGAGGTCGACACCGCGCAGAATGTGCAGCGTGGACTCATCGGGGAGCGTGACGTGGCGGGTGATTCCGCGCATATGCACGAGCACGTCTTATCCCTCGCCCTCGCCGACAAAGCTTTCCCCAATGGGCTCCTCGCCCTCGTCCGAAAACTCTCCACCGTCACCGGGGTACGGGCCCCAACCGGGGAAGGGATCCTGCGTGCCACTGGCGTAGGCGAGAACCTCATCGCCTTCGTTTAGCCCGCTGGTGATCTCGATCATCTCCCCATCGGTGAGCCCGAGTCCGACCTGGACCTCCTCGGTTTGACCGCCGACCATGCGCCACACCTTGCCCTGACCGATCGTTCCTTCGACCGCTGTGACGGGAAGGAGAAGCACGTTCGATGCCGATTCGGTCACCAGTTCAATCGAGGCGGACAGTCCAGGGAACACGAGCACATCGGAGGGCACGTAGCAGCGGCCCTTGGTGCCGACGCCTTCCTCCCCCTCAACGACCCTCGTTGAGAAACCGGTGCACGTGAACTCCGGCGGACCGTTTGTGATCGTCACCTGCGCAGTCGATGGAGCATCAACGAGCTGGTACATCTGGTGCGGCTGGATATCAGCCTCAATGACGTAAATGCCCGAGGTAATCTTCGCGACCACCTGCTCGAGCGTGATCTCCTCCCCCCGTTTGACGTCGATCGTCACCCGGCCGCTCTGGTTCGCCCAGATCGTTGACGTCGTGTACAGGTTCTCGTTCGTGCCATCCCCAAGGAGTTCACGCAGCACGATAAGCGGGGCGCCCTTTTCGACTTCGGCCCCATCGCCCACCCACAGCCGGTGCACGGTGCCGCCGCTCGTCGCCTTGACCTCGACCGAGGCATCGGGCACGACGCTGCCGGTGAGAACAACCTTGTTCTCGATGTCGCCGCGCACGGGCGTCGTCGACTCGATGAGGAAGTTGGCACCTGGATAGAATCCTTCGCCGTCGCCGGAGTCCGACCCGCCCGGTTTGATCGCGATGAACACGAGGGCGGCCGCGATCACCGCCCAGATCAACAATCGAAGAACGGGAAAAACGATCCGTTTAGCAACGCCCATGGTGCTCCAAGCTCAAGAAACCTACGTGCCGTCACTAACTTTCCCACGGCACTGACACTCCCACGTCACCCTACGGGATGATTCGGCCCCCATACTCCCCTAGGGGTTTATCCTGAGCGTCCCCTAACGAAGATGCTGCGGGAGCTTATCGACGGCGTCCTTCACGCTTTGTGCGCGGGCCCGCGTCGTCACGAGAATCGCATCGGAGGTCTCGATGACGACGGCGCCAGGGATGCCTGCGATGACGATCTGTTTTCGCCCGCGCGCGATGGCGCCGGGTGAGTCGAGCGCGATCACGGAATCTGGATCGCTCAGCACGGTCACGGCATCGGGTTCACCGCCCGATCGGATCGTAGCGATCGCATCCCAATCCCCCACGTCGCTCCAGCCGATGTCGGCGGGCACAACGGCGATCTGTCCCAGCGGTGCGAGTGGTTCGGCGATCGCGTGGTCGATGGAGATCGCTTCGAGGCCGGGCCACACGCGTTCGAGCACGGCGCGGCGGCCTGGGCCATCCCACGCGGCGGCGATCTCCTCGATGCCACCGGCGAGCTCGGAGTGGAAGGTGCGCAGGTGCTCCAAGATAACCGAGGCGCGGGCGATATACATGCCGGCGTTCCATAGGTAGCCCTGGGAAAGGTACTGCGCCGCCGTATCCGCATCGGGCTTCTCGACGAACTCCAACACCCGGTGAACCCCGTCCCCAAGGTCATCGCCGGGGCGGATATATCCGTAGGCCGTGGAGGGGGAATCCGGGGTGATACCGATCGTGACGACCTCACCGTCGCGGGCGCAGGCAACCGCGGAGTGCAACGCGGCCTCGAAGGCGGCCTGGTTCGCGATGAGGTGGTCGGCAGCGAATGAGCCCACGACGAGATCTTCGCGCGGATAGCGGCGGGCAAGAACGGCCGCTCCGAGTGCGATGGCGGGCATGGAATCCTTCGGTGAGGGCTCGGTCAGAACGCCCCAGGCGGGAACCTGCTCTTGCACCACGCCTGCGTGGATGTCACCGGTGACGAGAAGAACCTCGTCGGCAACCGCACTCAGGCGATCGACCGTCGTCTGAAGCAGCGACGCGCCTTCCCCTGTGAAATCGTGGAGGAACTTCGGGTTGCTTTGGCGGGACAAAGGCCACAGACGGGTGCCCGCTCCCCCAGCGGGCACAATTGCGCGAAAACTCGTCGATTCCATGCTCCCAGGCTAACCGGTGCGGGCTAAGAAATTCGGTTTACCGCAACAAAATCGCAGGTCGCCCTGACGTAACGTCACAACCATCACCTAAAGGGGTCTAAGCTGAGAGAGAATTAGTACGTCTCCAACGAAGTGGGTTGGGGTCGTGTGAATTGCCGAGGAGGCTAGATCGTGTCTGCACCGCCAGCAGCACCTGCAGCGCCTAAGAAGAAGCGCGGCATCGGCACCCTGTACCGGGGCCACGAAGGAATGTGGTCATGGGTCGCGCACAGGGTGACGGGGATGCTGATTTTCCTGTTTCTACTCGTCCACGTTCTTGACACCGCCTTGGTGCGCGTCGATCCCGAGCTGTACAACTCGGTGATCGGGCACTACAAGACGCCGATCATGGGTCTGGGCGAAGCCGGTCTCGTGGCCGCGATTGTCTACCACGCGTTCAACGGCATCCGAGTCTTCTTCGTGGACTTCTCCACGTGGGGCGCGCGCAACCAGCGCAAGCTGTTTTGGATCGTCATCGTCCTCTTCGTTGTGACGATGGCTGCGTTCCTCCCCCGCCACCTGATGAACGTGTTTGGAGGCTAAGGCGATGGATAACGTGAAAGTAGCTCTTCCAAACGAGCCGTACACCCGCCGCAAGACGACGCGCGGTAACTTCGAGCTCTATGGCTGGATGTTCATGCGCCTGTCCGGGGTCGTGCTCATTGTGCTGATCTTTGGGCACCTGTTCGTCAACCTCATGGTCGGCGAAGGTGTCAACGCCCTGAACTTCGGTTTCGTCGCCGGTAAGTGGGCGAGCCCGTTCTGGCAGTTCTGGGATCTAGCGATGCTATGGCTGGCCCTGCTGCACGGCACGAACGGCGTGCGCACGATCATCAACGACTACGCAGAGCGCAACGGCACGCGGGCCATGCTGAAGGTTCTCACCTATGGTGCCGCGATCGTCACGATCGTTCTTGGCACGCTGGTGATCTTCACCTTCGACCCGTGCCCGGTTGGCGATTTCGCTCCCGGGGTTCTTCCCTCGTTCTGCTCGGCCTAATTAGGAGAATCGCGAAACTATGCAGATACACCGCTACGACGTTGTGATCGTTGGCGCCGGTGGCGCTGGGATGCGCGCCGCACTGGAATCCTCCAAACGGGCCCGCACCGCCGTTATCACGAAGCTTTACCCAACCCGATCCCACACCGGTGCCGCCCAAGGTGGCATGTGCGCCGCGCTGGCGAACGTGGAAGAGGACAACTGGGAGTGGCACACCTTCGACACGGTCAAGGGTGGGGACTACCTGGTTGACCAAGACGCTGCCGAGATCATGGCCAAAGAGGCGATTGACGCCGTCATTGACCTAGAAAAGATGGGGCTGCCATTCAACCGCACCCCGGAAGGCAAGATCGACCAGCGCCGCTGCGGTGGGCACACTCGTAACCACGG
>CAYVDF010000002.1:0-27086 GCA_964450475.1 uncultured Pseudactinotalea sp. | reverse complement strand
ACCACGGCGTCGAAGGTTTCCTGCAGGCGGTCGGGGTCGTAGTGCTTCGTGACCCATTGTTTCGCCGATTTCGCCTCGGGTGATTGCGACGGCACTGGCTCAGCGTTCCGGATCCGCTCGGCCGCCTCATCGATCGAACCCACGACCCAGTCCTCGGGGTAGACCGCACCGGCACCACCCCAGCGCAGGAGGTCGGGCCAGTCGCGCACCACGGGCAGCGACCCAGATGCGACTGCCTGGACGAGCGAATCGTGCTGACCCTCGAGGCGGGATGAGGACAGGATCACCCCGACGCGCGTGAGCGTCTCAGGCAGGTTCTCGGTGAAGCCCGTGACCTCCACGGCGTCCTTAAATTTCAGGATCTTGCGGGTGAGCTCGTCGTAGTACCCATCTGCCCCGACGTTCGCGGGCGCTGTCTCACCCACGAGCAGGAGCCGCCAGGTGGGGTCGGTTTCGCGGAGCTTTTCGACGACGTCGAATGCCCACTGGGGGTCTTTACTCACCTTGTTCCAGCCCACCAGCGCGATGGTGCGCGCGGCTTCGGGGCGCTTGTTTCGTTGAAGATCGGGCAGGTCGACCCGCTCGGGAATGACCACGGTTTGCGTCGCTGAGAGCGCGGGGGCGGCGGCGCGAACAACCTCGCGGATCGTGTCCGCAACGAAGATCGTGCGCCCCACTTCCTCCCACGCGGTGAGCAGCGGCATCGGGGTCATCGCCTCATACTTGCGTACGCGGCCCACGATCGGGGTATCAGTATCGAGCAGGCTCGCCCATACGAGCGCGCGGTGGCCCCACTCAACGAACACGGCGTCGGCCCATTCCAGATCGGCGCGCATCTCGGGCGGCACCGGGATCCGGATCCCCGAGAGGGAGTACCGCAACCGAGCCTCGATGAGCGAGCGCAGGTCAAGCTTCGCGGCAAGCCCAGGCACCGAGGCGAGCTTGCGATAGCGCACCTCGCGGCCTTCGGCAGAACTCGCATAGTGCGCCATGAGCGGCTGCACGAGTTCAGCGTTATCTAACGTCAAGACGAGAAGGCGAGTTGCGTCGTCCTTACGCTCGCGCGGGGCCACATCGGCGCGCGGGGTGGTTAACGCTTTGACGGCCTCGCTGCGCTGGAGCGGGGCGAGGAACGTTTCGGGTGAGGTGAGCAGCGGCGAGGGGTCGGCGAGCAGGTGGCGCGTGG
The DNA here is from genome assembly GCA_964450475.1 of uncultured Pseudactinotalea sp. Taxonomy (GTDB): domain Bacteria; phylum Actinomycetota; class Actinomycetes; order Actinomycetales; family Beutenbergiaceae; genus HY158. The sequence goes on along the minus strand of CAYVDF010000002.1, from coordinate 25,900 downwards.
GGTGGAACGCGATCGCGAGCGCATCGGTGAGACGGTTGGTCAGCGCCTTCATGTCGGAGCGGGCAAACGCGGTATCGGCATCGTGCAAGGTTGCCGTGAGCACGTCGTCGAGATCGCCGGGGGCGGTGCCGGCGTCGAGCTGGGCGAGCACGCGTGCGGCGTTGAGCTCACGCTTCGCGGCGCCCTCGACTCGCTCGGCCGCGGTGCGCAGCACATCGGCGGCGTCTTCGTGGTGGCCGGCATCGGCGAACAGCCCGGCCATCTGCCGCGCCGAGGCGATGCGCACGGACTCGGAAGCCGGCAGGAGCGTATGCCCCGACCACGCGAATTTTCCCGCCGCCCGCACGGCCCGAAGGCGCATGGCCGCAGCCAGCAGATCCGCACCTTGCATGAGTACTCCTTGACGTTGAAACTACCTCCAACTGTAGTGCCGATACTGCGCCCACTAGGTCATCGGCACAAATCTTTGACACAATCACGTTGTGTTTGGTGCTTACCGGAAGATCTTCGCCTACCCGGGGGCGTGGAAATTCTCCGTCGCGGGAGTCTTCGCGCGCTTCCCCCTGTCGATGGTGACGATCTCGATCATCCTGCTCATCTCGCAGGTGTATGGCGAGTACACGATCGCAGGCATTGCCTCAGCGATTTACACGATCAGCCAGGCCTTGTGCTCCCCGCAGATCGCCAAACTCGTCGATAAATATGGCCAGTCGAAGGTCATGCTTCCCTCCCTGACGATCGCGCTCGCCGGGCTCGGCGGAGTCGGCGTTGCCGCCGGGATGGCCGCCCACCCGATGTGGGTTTACCTCGCCACCGCCGTGGGCGGTGCTTTCATGGGCTCGATGGGCGCAATGACCCGCTCGCGCTGGTCCCACGTCATCACCCAACCCGGACACCTGCACACTGCCTACTCGTGGGAATCGGTGCTCGATGAGTTCGTGTTCGTCGTTGGCCCGGTTCTCGCAGCGTTCCTCGCAACAACGATCAGCCCACTCCTTGGCCTCGTCGCCGCCATCGTTATCGCCGGCGCCGGCGGGTACTCATTCCTCGCCCAACGCTCGACCGAACCTCCCGCTACCGGTAAGGACGGCGCGCCCGCCCGAGGCACTGTTCTCGCCAGTTCTGGCATGCCTATCGTCGTCGCGATTTCATTGTGCATGGGGATGATCTTTGGCGCCTCTGACGTGTCTGCGATCGGTTTTTCCGACCTGCTCGGCCAGCGCGAATACTCTGGCCTCGTGCTCGCCTCGATGGCGCTCGGTTCGCTCCTCTCCGGGCTGTATTACGGGAGCCGCTCGTTCACGATGCCGCTGTGGAAGCAGTTCGTCATTGGGATCGTCTCGGTCGCGCTCGGGGTCAGCCTGTTCATGTTCGTCACCGGGCTCATCGTGCTCGCGATCGCCATGTTCATCACCGGCTTCGCCGTGGCACCAACGCTCATCTCGGGCAACAACCTCGTGCAACAGTTCGTCCCGAAGCACCGCCTCACCGAAGGACTCGCGTGGACGGGCACCTCGCTCGGTCTGGGCTTCGCCGTCGGCTCAGCGATCGCCGGGCGGATCATCGACGTTGCCGGCGCCAAGAGCGGGTTCTACGCGGTGCTCGCGGCCGGAGTTCTCGCGGCTGCCGTGGCGCTGTCGTTCGCCCCGCTGCTGCGCAGGCGTCATGAGCAAACCGTTAACGCGGCGCTGCGAGCAGTTAATGAGTAGGGTTGAGATATGTCATGGCGAGAGCGGCTCCACCCGCTGAGTCAGAGTGTCAAGCAGGCCGTTGCCTGGGTACGCCAAGGCAATGCTGGCCCCCTCGCGATCGCGCTCGCCGGTGGCGGTGCGCGGGCGAGTTTTCAGATCGGTGCGCTCGCCTATCTTTATGACGTCGAGGGTCTCGATCCCGATATTTTCACCGGCACCTCCGCTGGGGCGATCCTCGCGAGCGCCCTCGCCCAATACGACGATCCGGCCGACCAACGCAAAGCTCTCGCCCAGGTTGATGAGATTTGGTCGACCATGAACTCCTCCTCGGAGATGTTCGAGGAGCGGGAGTGGTTCGAGAAACTGCGCTCGCACTTGCCGACGTGGATGAAGGTGGTGGCACTCCGGCAAGATTCTCAGCGCAAGTCCCTCACTCAAAACGTGCAGGAGGTCGTTGCCGACTTCTTCAAACGCCGCGAAACCGACCACGAGCATCACGCCAAGCCCCCCGAGGTTGCCGAAGAAGAGCATCACGAATCACGCGTGAGCGGCGCCCTCAACACGCTATACACCCTCTGGGAAGGCGCCCGCAGCGCCACAGACCTGCAGCAGATCGTGCGCGGCTTTGGCTCCGAGGCAAGCGCCTTTGTTCCCGGCCCCATGGTGCAGCGCCTGCTCGAACCCGAGGTCTTCGACCCCAAGCGCCTCGCTCAATCCTCTCGAATCTTGAGAATCGCGGTCGTCGGCCTGGAATCAGGCAAACTCCGCTACGTCACCGGCAAGGGCGAACTGCGCGACGAGCTCGATCGGCCCCTCGACCTTCCACCAGTCGACTATGTTGACGCGGTCACCGCCTCGTGTGCGATTCCCGGGGTTTTCCCGCCGGTCGAATTGGACGGCGAGCATTACGTTGACGGCGGTATTCGCGCCAATCTGCCCACAGACGTCGCGTTCGCGCTCGGCGCGGGACGGGTGATCGCGATCATCTCCGGTGCGCGCGGGCCATCGGAGGATGAAAGCTTCGCAAACGGCGACCTGCTAGAGATCATGATGCGCTCCGCAGCAGGCATCATGCCCGATGAGCTCGAGGCTCTCCAGGTGCGGCTAGCCAGGGCCCAAGGTGCGATCGTCATCAACCCGGTGGTCGACGTGCACGATGCGCTCACAGTCGATCCTGGCCTCGTCGCTATCGCCAAGGACTACGGGTGGATGCGGGCCCACGACATCATGACCGAGGCCTCGCCTGAGGCTCAGCAACTAACTCACGACATCATCGACTTTCGTCGCCACCTGTGGGCAATCGAAGACCGCCTGTTTGGCGCGAAGGAGGAACCCGAGGACGTCGATGTCGCCCTCGAAGAGCTCGGTGAGCTCAAGCAGCACCTTCGCCTTCTTCTCGTGAAGGCCGACCCGGGCGGTCTACCCGAGGGTGCGATGACATGGTGGCGCACCTGGGAGAAGCACCCGTTCGGGATCACCCACGAGATCGACTGGCTCGGGTGACCTACGCGGCAAGCACCGCCTGCTGCTCCGATCCCCGCACGAGGTCGGCGTAGAGGCCACCTGCCAGCAGGAGGTCATCGTGGGTGCCCCGCTCCACGATCTGGCCGCCGTCGAGCACGACGATCTGGTCGGCATCGCGAATCGTTGAGAGCCTGTGCGCAATCGTTATTGTCGTGCGACCGCGGGCGAGCTCATCGAGTGCGTTTTGGACGGCGCGTTCGGTCGCGTTGTCGAGGGCGCTCGTTGCCTCATCGAGCACGAGCACGCGCGGGTTGCGCAGGATCGTGCGGGCGAGGGCGATGCGCTGCTTTTCCCCGCCGGAGAAGCGGTACCCGCGTGCGCCCACCACGGTGTCGTAGCCCTCGGGCAGCGACATGATGTGGTCATGGATCTGCGCAGCCTGTGCGGCGGCGATGATCTCGGCATCGGTGGCATTGGCTTTTGCGTAACGTAGGTTCGCCTCAATGGAGGCGTGGAGCAGGTAGGTTTCCTGGCTCACGACGCCAACAAGGTCGGCAACGGAGCCAAAGCTTAGATCCCGCAGATCCGTGCCATCGATCGTGATCGCGCCCGTGTCTGGGTCCGCGAGGCGAAGGATGAGGTTCGCAAGGGTAGATTTGCCCGATCCCGTCGGACCCACGATCGCGAGAGTTCCACCGGCGGGCACGTCGATAGAAATATCGCGTAGGGCCGGCACGTGCGCCCCGGGGTAGGTGTACGAGACGCGATCGATCGAGACGTGGCCTCCCCCGGCCGGGATTGGCGCGGGCGAGTCGGGCTCGCGCAGGGCAATCGGCATGTCGAGGTATTCAAAAATGCGGGAAAACAGCGCCTTCGACGTCGTGATCTGCACGCCCACGCCGAGCACGCCCATGAGCGGGCGGAACAGCTGGGCCTGTAGGCCAGCGAACGCGACGAGAGTTCCGATCGTCATCCCGCCGGAGGTCGCCGGCAGCCCGGCAATCAGATAAATCAGCGCGGGGATGACAGCGAAGATGATCGACAGGGTCGCCATGCGCCAGCGCCCCGCGACCTGGGATTCGACCTCCAACTTACGCAGGCGCGCGGAGGTATCGGCGAATCGGCCCGATAGGTGCTCACCGGCAGCGAGGGTCTTGGAAAGCTGCACCCCAGAGATCGACAGGGATTCCTCGATCTGGGTTTGCAGGTCCGCGAGCGCCCGCTGCGAGCGCGACGCGAACCTGCGGCGCATGTTTGCCACGCGGCGGGTTAAGTAGATGGCGGGTGGAAGCACGATGAGGCTGAGCAGGCTCAGGCGCCACGAGAGCGCGAGCATCGCGATCGCCGTGCCGATGACGGTTGTGACATTCGAGGCGATCGAGGTGGCGGAGTTCGTGACGACGGACTGCATGCCGTTGATGTCGTTGGTCAGGCGCGACTGCACCTCACCCCCGCGGGTGCGGGTGAAAAAGTCGAGCGGCATGCGCTGCAGGTGCGCGAACACGTCGGTGCGCAACGTGTGCATGATCGATTGACCAACATCGGTTGCGATCCACGTCTGCAGCACGCCGAGCACTGAGCTCACGACGCTAATCGAGATCATGCCAACAACGATCCACACCAGGAGTGTGGCGTTTTGGCCGGGGATTGCCTCGTCAATTGCTCGACGCACGAGGAAGGGTTGGGCGAGCCCAACGAGGGAGGTAATAAAGATCAGGACGCTAACGAACGCGACGCGCCATTGATATGGCCGAAACAGGGCGATGATCCGCGAAGTTGGTACGGGGTGTTCACGTAACTGAGCAACGTCAGCGGGGTTCTTGCGCAAGGCGCCGCGCGTGTGCACGGGTGGAGATTGGGTAGTCATACAACCACCTCCTAACAATGGGGAGGTTACCTCACTATGTGGTTACCTGTCAATTTGCTAGGCTAGTGGCCGTGGACACCTCATCCGATCTCCCCCGCCTCATCATGCGGCTATCGCGCCGCATCCGCCGCGCCCGCGCCGAGGCATTCAGCCCCTACGGACTCTCCCCGCATCAGGCTGGCGCATTCCTCGCGATCTCCCGCCATGGCCACCATCGCCCTGAGGAGGAATTGCGGATCGCTGACCTCGCGCGCCACCTGCGCATCGCACCACGATCGGCCACGGAAGTCGTCGACGCGTTATGCGCGCGCGGGCTCATCGCCCGCGAGTCATCCGCCACCGATCGGCGCGCCACCTCCCTCGTCGTCACCGATGCCGGCAAAGCGCTTCACCATGATGTGCGCGCGGCGAGCCCAACGCCAGAACTCTTCGCGCAACTCACGCCCGAGGAACAGGAAACTCTCCAACGACTGCTGGAAAAGCTCCTCGATGAGGATGAAACTTGAGACACTATTGACGCACGGGCGAGACGTAACCGTGACCTTTCTCGATTAAGCTTCCCAATAATGCACCTCTTAGTCTGCACACCGCGGGCAATTTCGTGACATGAGGATGCGCTCCACACGCGCGTAACGCGCCTTTAAAACGAAGGAACACCATGTCTCAACACTCACTTCGCCGCCGGGCCCTTGGCCTCCTAGGCGCGCTCAGCGTCGCGAGCCTCGTGCTCGCTGGCTGTGGCAACGGCGGTACGGCCGAGCCGGAAACTCCAACGGCCACCGAAGATGCGGAAACCACCGAAGAAGGGGGTGAGGCCGAGCTCGAAAAGGTCACGATCGGAATCAGCCAGCTCGGGCAGCACCCTGCGCTCGATGCCGCAACCGCCGGCTTCAAGCGCGCACTCATCGAAGGTGGCTACGTCGAAGGCGACACGGTCGTATTCGATGAGCAGAACGCCCAGTTCGAGATCGCTAACACCACCACGATTGCCCAGAAGTTCGCCAATGACGGGGTCGACTTGGTTCTCGCGGTCGCCACGCCCGCTGCACAGGCCGCAGCGCAGAACATCACGGACATTCCCGTACTGTTTACCGCCGTCACCGATGCGGTTGAAGCCAGCCTCGTTGACTCGAACGAAATGCCCGGCGGAAACATCTCCGGTACATCGGACATCAACCCGGTTGCTGACCAGATCGCACTGATCAAGGAGATCCTCCCCGACGCCAAGAGGGTCGGAATCGTGTACTCCTCCGGTGAGGTCAACTCCGAGATCCAAGTCAACATCGCCAAGGAAACTGCCGCCGAGCTCGGTATCGAGATCGTCGAAAGCACCGTGACCAAGGCCGCTGACGTTCAGGAATCCACGATCGCCCTTGGTGACGTGGACGCCATCTACGTCCCCACGGACAACAACGTTGTTTCGGGTATCGCCGCCCTGGTCCAGGTCGCAGAAGACAACGGCATCCTCGTCATCGGCGCCGAATCCGGCACCGTCGAGGGTGGCGCCGTTGCCACACTTGGCATCAACTACGAGCTGCTCGGTTACCAGACCGGAAAGATGGCTCTGAAGATCCTGCAGGAAGGTGCGGACATCTCCGCCATGCCTGTAGAGACCCAGACGGAGTTCGAGCTCACTGTTAACCCAGGAGCCGCTGAGCGCATGGGTATCACCCTGCCCGAAGGGTTCGTGGAAAAGGCCGACCAGATTATTGAGTAACACCCACTGAGTTGCCCGCACCCACTAATGTTGGGTGCGGGCAACGTCTCAATGTGGAGGAAAGTGGGCAATGATTGGTGCCCTTGTACTCGGACTTTTATAAGGAATCGTGGCAATCGGGGTCTATCTGACCTTTCGAGTCCTCAACTTCCCGGACCTAACCGTTGATGGATCGTTCACCACTGGGGCCGGCGCCGCCGCCGCGATGATCATCAACGGCTACAGCCCCCTCCTCGCGACACTTACCGGCGCGGTCGTTGGCTTCATCGCCGGAATCTTCACCGGAATCCTCCACGCCAAGGGCAAGATCGACGGCCTCCTCGCCGGAATTCTCACGATGATTGCCCTGTGGTCGGTCAACCTACGCATCATGGGCAAAGCGAACCTGCCGCTGCTGCGCGAGGACACCCTCATCTCCCCACTCCGTGCGGCTGGATATCTCGGCAAGAGCTGGGTCGGGATCAGTATCTTCGCTGTTGTCTCCCTCGTGCTCGTGCTCGCTGTGTACTGGTTCCTCCACACGGACCTGGGCCTGTCGATCCAGGCGACCGGTAACAACGGGCAGATGATCCGCTCGCTTGGGGTCAACACCGACCGCACGACGATCCTCACTCTCGCGATCTCCAACGGCTTCGTCGGGCTCAGCGGGGCGGTCGTTGCTCAGTACCAAGGGTTTGCTGATATCTCAATGGGGATCGGGCTCATCCTCATCGGGCTCGCCTCGGTCATCCTCGGCCAGGCATTGCTGAGCCAGCGCAACATCCTCATCGCAGCCCTTGCCGTCGTTATCGGCTCGATCCTGTACCGCATCATCATCTTCATCGCGCTCGCCGCCGGCTTGAAACCGAACGACATGAAGGCGATCACCGCGATCCTCGTCATCGCAGCTCTCCTGCTCCCGAGGTGGGGCTTTCTCAAAAAGCTCCCCCGATTGCGCGGCACCAGACTCGTCCCTGCGACTGAGAAGGGCGCCTAAATGCTTAACATCACCAACGTTTCCAAGACCTTCTTCCCCGGCACAATCAACGAGCGCAAGGCCCTCGTTGACCTGAGCCTCCACCTCGCCGAAGGCGACTTCGTCACGATCATCGGCTCCAACGGTGCCGGGAAGTCGACGCTGCTCAACTCGATCGCGGGGCGCCTCGATATCGATGAGGGCACGATCGAGATCGCCGGCGAGAAGGTGAACCACCTGAAGGAGTACCAGCGTGCCAAGTTCATTGGGCGCGTTTTCCAAGACCCGCTCGCGGGCACAGCCCCCGACCTGACGATCGAGGAAAACCTCGCGCTCGCCCTCCAGCGGGGTAAGCACCGCGGCCTTCGCCGCGGCGTCACGAACGCACGCCGGGATCTTTTCAGGGAAGAACTCAAGGCCCTCGACCTCGGGCTAGAGAACCGGCTCCGAGCCAAAGTCGGGCTGCTCTCTGGTGGGCAACGCCAAGCACTGTCGCTACTCATGGCCGCGTTCACGAACCCGCGCGTGCTGCTGCTCGATGAGCACACTGCCGCGCTCGACCCCCAGCGTGCGGCGCTCGTGAGCACCCTGACGAACCGCATCGTCACAACCGAGAGGCTGACGACGCTCATGGTCACCCACAACATGGAGCAGGCGATCACGCTCGGCAACCGCCTCGTCATGATGCACGAGGGTCAGATCATCTTCGAGGCCAGCGCAGCGCAGAAGAAGAACCTGACCGTGGAGCAGCTGCTCGGGGAGTTCAAGAAGACGAAGGGTGCGACCCTCGATGACCGCACCCTCCTCAACTAGCCGTTACCCGAACGCTGCCCCGAGGGCTATGTCGATCATCGGTCCAAAGGATTGCTCCCGCTCTTCTGAGGTCGTTTCCTCACCCGTGATCACGTGGTCAGAGATCGTGCACACCGCGAGCGCGCGGGCGCCTTCGCCTGCCGCGATCGTGTAGAGCGCGCTCGCTTCCATCTCCACGGCGAGCACCCCGAAGCCGGCCATCTTCGCCGTCACGTCCGGGCGTGAGGAGTAGAACGAATCCGAGGAGAACAACAGACCAACGTGAGACCTCACGCCGTCCATCTTTTCCGCCGTCTCGACGGCACCGCGAAGGAGACCAAAGTCGGCGACTGGAGCGTAGTCGAAGCCATCGAAACGGATGCGGTTCATCGACGAATCGGTGCACGCACCGGAGGCGAGCACGATGTCGCGCACACCGATCTCTTCTCGCAGTGCACCGGCCGAGCCAACGCGGATGAGTGTGTTCACGCCGTATTCGCGGATGAGCTCGGTGATGTAAATGGCCGCCGAGGGCTGGCCCATGCCGGTGCCCTGGACGGAGACCCGGTGGCCGTTCCATGTGCCTGTGTATCCGTACATGCCGCGCACTTCGTTGTAGCACTCGGCGCCCTCGAGGAAGGTCTCGGCGATCCATTTCGCGCGCAACGGGTCGCCGGGGAGGAGAACAACGGGTGCGATCGCGCCGGGCTCGGCGCCAATGTGTGTACTCATACCCCGAGCATATTCACAAATCAGGTGCGCGCGGGCGAGCGGGTGAACGCCGATAGACTAGCGCCAACGGTTAGCAACGATGGGAACGCGTTACATCATGGCAATCAACTACACAGTGTCGCGGGAAGAACTCCTAGAACAAATTCACGCCGCGGCGGGCGAAAACCCCGACCTGGTCGATCGAATTTTCGAACACGTTGCCACTGAAGATCTCCATGACCGCGACCCAGCCTACCTCGGCGGCGCCACCCGCAGCCTCATCGAGCTCGCCCGAAACCGCGGCGAGGGCCCGGCGATCAAGGTGTTCACGCCGTCATCGGAAACGGACGGATGGACGTCGCCGCGCACCATCGTGCAAGTCGTCACCGCGGATTCACCGTTCCTTGTCGACTCGATTACCGAGGCGATCGCGGCCGTCGGGTACCGCGTACACATCATCGTGCACCCGATCATGCGCATGGAATCGGGCGATGAATCGTGGATGCACATCGAAATCTCCCGCCTCGCGAACGAGGAATCGCACGAGCTCGTGCGCACCCAACTGCAGCGCGTGCTCGGCGATGTGTCGAAAGCTGTGTCGGACTGGAGCCCGATGATCGCGGCATGCGAGGCGATCGTCGCCGAGCTGCGCGACACCCCGCCGCCGGGCGTGCCGCAGGCCGAGGTCGATCAGGCGATTGAGTTCCTCACGTGGCTCACCGCGGACCACTTCACGTTCCTCGGCTACCGCGAATACACGCTGGCAGAAGACAACGGCGAACTCGCGCTCGCGCCCGTGGCCGGCTCGGGCCTTGGCATCCTGCGGGAGGAAACCAACCGCATCTCGCGCCTGCGCCCCGAGGCCCGCGAAACCGCCCACGAACGGCGCATCCTCACGATCACCAAAGCCAACTCCCGCGCCACCGTCCACCGCAACGCGTTTCTCGATTACATTGGGATTCGCACGTTTGACGGCGAGGGGCGGGTCACCGGTGAGCGTCGCCTTCTCGGGCTTTTTACCTCCTCAACGTACGCCGCCTCGGTCGCGCACCTGCCGATCGTTGCAGACAAGGTCGCGCGCGTCATCGCCCTGACTGGGCACTCCCCGGATTCGCACTCGGGCAAGGATCTGCACCAGGTGCTTGAGACCTACCCGCGCGATGAGCTCTTTTCCGACTCGGTTGAGCACCTTGCCGAGGTCGCCCAGGAAGTGCTGCACCTAGCAGAGCGCCGCCGCTCGAAAATGTTCATGCGCACCGATGAGTTCGGCCGCTTCGTCTCCGTGCTCGTGTACATGCCGCGGGACCGTTACTCCACGGCCGTGCGTCTGAAGATCGAAGCACTCCTGCGCGAGGCGTACGGCACCGACCGCATCGATTTCACCACCTCGATCTCCTCGGCACCGCTCGCCCAAGTTCACCTGGTTCTCCGCATGCCCGCGGGGCAGGACCTGCCCAAGATCGACCTGGAATCGCTCCAAGAACAGCTCAACAACACGGTGCGCACGTGGGATGACCACCTCGTGTTCGCGCTTCGTGGTGCCCATGGCGAAGACGAGACCTCGACCATCCTCGCCGAGTTCACCGGCGCGTTCTCTGCCTCATACCAGGACATCGTCTCCCCCGCGACGGCTGTTGAGGACATCGCGCTGCTGCGCTCTCTCACGGGTCCAGACGACGTGCGGGTGCGTCTCGATAATGGCGATGGCTGGCGTTTCCGTGTCGCTTCGTACGCCGAGTTCCCGCTCACCCAGGTGATGCCGATCCTCACCTCGTTTGGGGTCGAGGTCGTGGACGAACGCCCATTCCCCGTGACCCTTGCCGATGGGCAGCACCGGCACATCTCCGATTTCGGACTCCAGGGCGTGGATGAGTCCAACGCTGCGAACTTTGAAGAAGCCTTCCGCACCGTGTGGCTCGGCAAGGCCGAAAGCGACGACCTCAACTCGCTCGTGACCCGCTCCGGGCTCACCTGGCAGCAGGTCGTGATTCTTCGTGCGCTCGCCCGCTATGCCCACCAGCTTGGCTCGGGCTATTCGTTCACGACCACCGAGGCCGCGCTCCAGCGCAACCCGCTCATTGCCGGCGCCATCGTCGCGCTGTTCAACACCCGCTTCGACCCTTCCACGGGCGCATCGATCGACGAGCGCACCGTTGATGCCGCCGCGCAGACCGAGGCTCTGCTCGCCGAGCTCGAAAACGTGCGCAGCGCCGATGACGACCGCGCCCTGCGGATGTTGCTGGCCATCGTCAACGCGACGTGGCGCACGAACGTGTACGCCGGGCTCGCCGCCGGCAAGCTCTCCCCTGAGGCACCGGCGTTCCCGATCTCGATGAAGATCAACCCCTCGGCCGTGCCGGGGATGCCAAAGCCGCAGCCCATGGCAGAAATCTGGGTTTACTCCCCCGATATCGAAGGCGTGCACCTGCGCTTCGCCCCCGTCGCCCGCGGTGGGCTTCGCTGGTCCGACCGCCGCGAGGATTTCCGCACCGAGGTGCTCGGGCTCGTCAAGGCGCAAATGGTTAAGAACGCCGTCATCGTGCCCGGCGGATCCAAGGGCGGCTTCGTCGGCAAGAACCTCCCCTCGCCCGCCGATCGCGGCTCGTGGATCGAGGCTGGGAAAGAGGCGTACCGCTCGTTCATTCGCGGCATGCTCGACATCACCGATAACCGCTCCGGAGCAGAGGTCACCACTCCTAAGAACGTCGTCCGTTATGACGGCGATGACCCCTACCTCGTCGTCGCTGCCGATAAAGGCACGGCCGCCTTCTCCGATACGGCCAACGAAATCTCGCGCGAGTACGGGTTTTGGCTCGACGATGCCTTCGCCTCCGGTGGCAGCGCCGGGTATGACCACAAGGGCATGGCAATCACCGCTAGAGGTGCGTTTGAGTCAACTAAACGCCACTTCCGCGAGCTTGGCATCGACGTCGAAAATGAAGACTTCACCGTCGTTGGGATTGGTGACATGAGCGGGGACGTGTTCGGCAACGGCATGCGCCGCTCGCGCCACACCAAACTCATCGCCGCGTTCGATCACCGGCACGTGTTTATCGACCCAAACCCCGATCCCGAGGTGAGTTTCGATGAGCGTGAGCGCCTGTATTTCCTCCCCGGATCGAGCTGGGCGGACTACAACCCTGCGCTCATTTCCGAGGGCGGTGGCGTGTTCGAGCGCGGGGCAAAGCACGTGACGCTGACCCCGCAGATTCGCGAGGCTTTCGGGTTAGATGACGACGTGACCGAGTTGCCCCCGAACGAGCTCATCCAGGCTGCCCTGCGGGCGCCGGTCGATCTCATCTACAACGGCGGGATCGGAACGTACATCAAGGCGCATTCAGAATCGCATGCCGATATCGGCGACCCGGCTGGGGATGCCGTGCGCGTCGACGCCCGAGATCTGCGCGCCCGCGTCATCGTTGAGGGTGGGAACCTTGGGGTAAGCCAGCGCGGGCGAATCGAGGCCGCGAAGGCGGGCATCCTCATCAACACCGATGCGATCGACAACTCCGCCGGGGTGACAACCTCGGATAAGGAAGTCAACCTCAAGATCTTGTTCACCGACGTCATCGCCCGCGGTAAGCTCACGCTCGAAGAGCGCAACGAGCTGCTGGAAGAGATGACCGATGAGGTCGCCGCTCAGGTGCTCGCGGTCAACTACGACCAGAACGCGCTGCTGTCGAACACGGTGCTCACCTCGGGCAAGATGCTGCCCGTTCACCAGCGCGTGATCCACTGGCTCGAGGCCCGCGGCGATCTCGTGCGATCGCTGGAGGATCTGCCCGAGGATTCTGAACTCGACGCACGCCGTGCAGAAGGTAAGGGGCTTACGCAACCGGAGCTCGCCGTCGTCATCGCGTACTCCAAGCTCGCGCTCAAGGCCGACCTCATCGAAACTGACCTCGCGAAGGATCCGTGGTTTGAGCGCGTGCTCGCGGACTACTTCCCGACCCCGGTGCGCGAGCGGTTCCCCCAGGCCGTGTTGGATCACCCGCTGCGAGCGAACCTCATCGTCAACGAGGTGGCGAACGCGATGGTCAACCGCGGGGGCATGACGTTTGCGTACCGCGCGATGGATGAAACCGGCGCCGATATCGCGACGATCGCTCGCGCCTACATCGCGAGCCGGGAGATTTTCCGGATCGGGGAGTACGCCCGCGCGGTGTCGGAGCTTGATGCGCGCGTCGATGTCAGCATCCAAAACGAGCTGTACATGCGCGCCCGCCGCGTGCTCGACCGAGCGGTGCGCTGGTTCCTCATCTACCGCACCTCCTACGACCTCACCGAGACGATCGAACATCTGCAGGCAGCAGTCGATGAACTCAAACCCCTGATGCCAAGCGCGTTCGTTGGCCAGGAGAAGGCCGACTTCATCCGGGCCCGCGAAGAGTTCCTTGCCGGTGGAGTGGGTGAGGATCTCGCGACGTGGGGCGCGCAGCTGCTGCCAATGGCACGGATCCTCGACGTCATCGAGATTGCCGAACGCTACGGCGTCGACAAGGTCGAAGTCGCCCGTTTGTACTTTAAGGCGGTAGATGTCGTAGGCTTCACCTCGCTGCTGAACAAGGTGCGAGACCTGCCGCAAACCGACCGGTGGAACTCGCTCGCCCGCTCCTCGCTGCGTGAAGACCTGTACGCGGTACTCACCGATCTGGTGAGCGTGCTCGTCGACCAGCACCGCGAGGACATCGGCAGCATTGACCTGCAAGCGTGGTTCACGGCCGGTGGGGAGGTGGGTAGGCGCGCCCTCGACGCCCTAAGCGGAGCCCTCGCCGTGGATGAGCCACAGCTCGCGGTGCTCTCTGTTGCGGTACGTAAGTTCCGCATCGTCGTGAATCAAAGGCGGGAGGCCTAAGCTCATTGGATAGCCACATCGAATCGATCCCGGTTCCTGCCCCCGGGGTGACCAATCTCGAACCACACATCGCCGAAAGTGCCGAGGAGGAACTGAACTTCGCAGATCAGTTCTACCCCGCACGCCCGCGCTCGCTGCGCCCGCGTGCACAGCGCCACGGGATGATCGCCGGCACGCAGCCCCCGTTTGAACCGATGGCCTCGAACCCGGCGTACGTGGATTGGCTCGAGAACCAGTCGATGCTGCGCGATGCGACCTCCGTATCACGCCAGCTCGCCGGTCAATTCGAAATGTGGGCCAACCCCTACGCCAACCCGCTCGCGCGCCGCGCCGTTGACACCGCCTCGGTATGGTTCACCGCCTACCCCATCTCCCTCATTGGCCGCCCCGGGGAATCTTTCCTCGGCTGCCTCGGCGCGAACGACCTGTGGGACGTGTTTGAACGCATCGGCATCCGCGCCGTGCACACCGGCCCGGTCAAAGTCGCCGGCGGGATCGACGGCTGGACCCTGACCCCAAGCATCGATGGCCACTTCGACCGCATCTCGATGGCGATCGACCCGCTGTTTGGCACAGAGGAAGAGTTCCGCGCGATGCAGCAACCCGCCCAAGCGCGCGGCGGTGTCGTCATTGACGACATCGTGCCCGGCCACACCGGCAAGGGCGCCGATTTCCGCCTCGCGATGATGAACTACTTGGACTACCCCGGGATCTACCACATGGTCTCGATCCCACACGACGCATGGCACCTCCTACCCGAGGTTCCCCCAGACCAGGACTCGGTCAACCTGTCCCCCGCCACCGTGCGCCGTCTTCAAGAAGAGGGCTACATCATCGGTGAGCTCCAGCGCGTCATCTTCTACGAACCGGGGGTCAAGGAGACGAACTGGTCGGTCACCCGCGAGGTTTTGGGTGTTGACGGCGTAACTCACCGCTGGGTGTATCTGCACTATTTCAAGGATGGTCAGCCAACGATCGACTGGCTCGACCCGACATTTGCGGGCATGCGCCTCGTGATCGGCGATGCGCTGCACTCAATCCTCGACCTCGGTGCCGCGGGCCTTCGCCTCGATGCCAATGGTTTCCTCGGCGCTGAGCGCGCGAGCGAGGACTCTGGCGGGGCGCCCGCGTGGTCGGAAGGCCACCCGTTGTCGATCACCGCGAACCAAATCATCGGCTCGATGGTGCGCAAGGTCGGGGGCTTCACGTTCCAAGAACTCAACCTCACGATCGATGCGATCGCCGCGACGAGCGCCTCGGGCCCGGATCTGAGCTACGACTTCATCACCCGCCCCGCCTACCACCACGCGCTCGTCACTGGGGACACCGAGTTTCTGCGCCTCACGCTGCTGGAGGGCATCCGCTTCGGCATCGACCAGGCCTCGCTCGTGCACGCGCTGCAGAACCACGACGAACTCACCTACGAACTCGTGCACTTCGCCACGACCCACTCGGCTGATTTGTTCTCCTTCCGCGGCCACAAGGTTCCTGGCGGGGAACTCGCCGAGATGATCCGCACCGATCTGCGCGAGGGCCTCACGGGCGAGCGCGGCCCGTACAATGCGCCGTTCACCCAGAACGGGATCGCGTGTACGACAGCCTCCGTCGTGACTGCGGCGCTCGGCATGCCCGACGTCAGTGATCTGTCGGAGGAGCAGCTCGAGCAGGTGCGCTCGGCCCACCTCCTCCTTGCTGCCTACAATGCCCTGCAACCCGGCGTGTTCGCCCTGTCGGGATGGGATCTCGTTGGGGCGATGCCGCTGGCTCGCGAGGAAGTCAGCGCGCTCATCGCCACCGGTGACACCCGGTGGCTCTCCCGCGGCGCGCACGACCTCATGGGCTGGGATCCCGGCGCCCCGGTTTCTGCCGGCGGCGTGCCACGCGCCCAGTCGCTGTATGGCCCGCTGCCAAGCCAACTTGAGGATCCGAACTCCTTCGTCAGCCGCCTCTCCCGCATGCTCGCGATGCGCGACGCCCACGGAATCGCGACCGGCTCCCTCATCGCGGTACCCCGCAACGAGAACCCGGGCGTGCTCACGATGATCAACCGCCTAGCGATCGGCGCGGTACAGATCTCGGTGTTCAACTTCACCGGTGAACCCGTGAGCACGACGATCTCCTCCAAGCACCTACCCCAGTGGACCCGCGTCGTTGACCTCGCCAACGGCGAGCAGATCGCCACGGTCGAACCGAACCCTCAAAAGCGCCGCCACGGAACCTTCGGCTTCGACCTCGCACCGTTCGGTTTCCGTGCGCTCATCTTAAAGGACCCCGCCTAGTGGCAACCCCGCGTGGCAGCAAAGCCCTAGCCCTACTAGGGATCTTGCTGCTCGCGATCAACTTGCGCCCCGCGATCACCGCGGTTGGGCCCGTTATTTCAGACGTCGGTACTGACCTTGGCCTGAGCGCCTCCGAGCTTGGGCTACTTGGGGCATTGCCCGTGGCGACCTTTGGGATCGTCTCGGCGTTCGTGCAGGTGCTCGTTCGCCGCTTCGGCGTCGAGCGCGTGACCGCTGCCGCGATGATCATCCTCACCGCCGCGACCGTGCTGCGCTCGTGGCCTGGGCCCAATGCGAACCTGTGGGTCGGTACCTTGCTCCTCGGTGCCGCGATCGCGGTTGGCAACGTCACCGCCCCCATCTTCGTCAAGCGATCATTCCCCGACAGCACCGCGCGAATCACAAGCATCTACGTTTCTGTCCTCGGGTTCAGCGCAGGCCTCGCCGCTGCTCTCGCCGTGCCAATCGCCGGCCTCTCCTCGCTCGGGTGGCGCCTCGCGCTCGGCATCTGGGCAACGCTCAGCGCAATCGCCGCGGTGTATTGGGGGCTGAACGCCGCGAAAGCCCATGCAATCACCGGCGGTTCCAGCACCCCGATCAGCCACGCACGCGTCAACCTCTGGCGCTCACCCGCTGCCTGGTGGCTCTCGATCTACATGGGCGTGCAGGCCGGGGTCTTCTTCATTGCGCTCACGTGGCTGCCCACGGTCGAGCAACACCTCGGTATCTCTGCGGCCGCCTCGGGGTGGCACATGTTCGTGCTCCAAACAGCCGCCGTCATCGGCAACCTCTCGGCACCTAGGCTCATGCGCATCGGCGGCGATGAACGGTTCGCCGCGATCCTCCCCGGCCTCGTCTTCGCGGTATCTTCAGCGGGATTCTATTTTCTTCCCACCCTCGCGTTGCTGTGGGTCGTCGTCCTTGGCCTTGGCACAGGAAGCGCGTTCGTCGTCTCCCTCAGCCTCATCGCCACGCGCGCCACGTCAATCGCCGTCGCGGGTCAGCTCTCCGCCATGAGCCAAGGTGCCGGCTACCTCATAACGAGCCTCATGCTTTTCGTGGCGGGCGCTGCAGCGGGGGATAATGTCGTGTACGTTCTGACAGTCATGGGAATCGCCGCACTCGGCGTGATGATAATTGGAGCAATCGCTGGCCGCCACGCGCGAGTTGGATAATTCATGTTTTCGGTAGTGGTGATTCTGCGAGGCAGGATCCTCCCCTACGCATCGAAGAGACCGCGAATATCGGAGGCGGTGAGCGCCCGCGAGAAGTGCGCATCGTCGTCAACCACCGCGTCAAACAGCGCCGCCTTTTTCCGCTGCAGGGCCAGCACCTTCTCCTCAATCGTGCCCGGAGCGACCATCCGATAGACATTGACCTTGCGGGTCTGGCCAATCCGGTGGGTGCGGTCCACGGCCTGCGACTCAGCGGCCGGGTTCCACCACGGGTCGAGCACGAACACGTAATCTGCCTCAGTCAGCGTCAGACCAAACCCGCCAGCTTTCAAACTGATGAAGAACACCGGCGCATCCCCGTTTCGGAAGGAGTCGATGACCTTCGCGCGGCTGCGCGTCGACCCATCGAGGTACTCATACGCCACCCCCTCCTTCTCGCACTCCTGGGCGGCGAGCTTCAAGAACGAAGTGAACTGCGAGAACACGAGCACTCGGTGCCCCTCGGCGGCGATCTCTCGCACGTGGTTCATGAGGCTCGTGAGCTTCGCCGATTCGATCTGCGCAAACTCCTCATCAATGAGCCCTGGGGCAAGCACGAGCATCCGCAGCAGCGTGAGTGAACGGAACACGATCATCCGGTTGCGGTCGAGATCGTCGATCAGCCTCAGTACCTTCTGCCGTTCACGCTGCATCGTCGCATCGTAGATTTTCCTGTGCGCCGCGGTGAGCTCGACCTCGAGCACCTGCTCCTGTTTCTCCGGCAATTCCGGGGCCACGAGCTCCTTCGTTCGCCGCAGCATGAACGGCCGAATCAACGACCGCAACCGCGCCAACCGCTCCGGATCATGATCCTTCTCGATTGCCTTGACGTAGCGCTCACGAAACTCCCGCGCCGATGGAAACAGCCCCGGTGCCGTAATCGCCATGAGCGAATGCAAATCCGTGAGCGAGTTCTCCATCGGGGTCCCCGTGAGCGCGAGCCTGAACGGCGCCGGAATCTCCTTCACCGCCTGGTGCAACCTCGTGCGCGCGTTCTTCACGAACTGCGCCTCATCCAACACCAGTCCCGCCCATTCCCGCGCATGAAACTCCGCCGCGTCAAGCCGCGCGATCGCGTACGACGTGACGACGATATCCGCCCCCGTCACGTCGAGCGGTTTTCGCCGTGCCGCTTTTGTTTTTGTGACGGCGTGGGTGACCAAGTGCGGAGCAAACTTTTTCGCTTCGCTCACCCACGTTGAGACCACCGACGTGGGCGCGATGATGAGGTACGGATCTTTTTCCGGTGGCGCATGGCTGATGAGCGCGAGGGTCTGCAGGGTCTTGCCCAGCCCCATGTCATCGGCGAGAATGCCGCCGAGGTTGTTGCGCTGCAGGAACGCGAGCCAGGTCAGCCCATCACGTTGGTAGGGCCGAAGTTCCGCTTTGAGTTCCGGTGGCGTGGGCACCGGCTCGATGTCATCGATGTTTCGCAAGCCCGCGATGGCCTCGCGCCACGCGACAGCGGGTGCGGTTTCGTGCGCGAGATCTTCAAACTCCTCCCAGAAGTGCACCTGGTAGCGGGAAATCTTCGGATCCACCGGATCCCATTCGGGCAGCTCCTCCGCGCGGGCGAGCAGCTCTTTCAGCTCATCGAAGGCCTCATGATCGAGGGAGAGATAGCTCTTGTCGACCAATAATAATTTTTTCTGCCCACGGCTCAGCGCTGCGAAGAGCACCGCGTATGGGATGAGGCGACCATTGATGGTGATTTCAAAGCCAAGGTCGAACCAGTCCGTGCGGTCGGTCTCGACGGTGGTGACTTTGATATGGGGATAGCCCTCGAGCTTCGTGTAGCTTGGCTGCGAGCCAACGATCTCTACCGTGAGGCCCGGCAGATCCTGCAAGACAGGCAGAATTTCCGCGCTGAACTCCGCAGCCTCCACGCCTTCAAATTCATCGAAGATCGACCACAGGGGCCACGCCTCACGCAGGCCCTCGAGCGTTTCGCTCTCCCACGCGAGGTCTCGCCCAGCCTCAAACTCAGGTAGCTCGTACGGCTCCACCGGATAAGACGCCGGCGGCTCGAAATAGTTCCACGCCCACTCCAGGGAGAGCCGATCCTTATCCCGGTACGTCACGGTCAACTGAAGCGCTGGGGGCTTCACCTCAGGCAGATCGATGCTCGATGATGTCACCTCCGCTTTGCGCCGCAGCCGGGGATAAACCTCTGCGAAGAACTCGTCCTCATCCTCCCCAGGAATCGTGACCGGCTCCGGCGCTGTCAGCGTCGGCAGGGCAATCGGCGCGGTCGTGGGAGCTAGGCGCACAGAAAACCCGGACTCCGTGCGGGCGTACGTGTACACACCATGATCACCGATCGGGAACCACGGCCCCTGGACGCCTTCTCCATCGATCTCAACGCGGGAGGCCACGGCCAAGTCATCTCCCTGGCGCTCAACCTCGACCCATACGCGGGCGCTCTGCCCAACTTCGAGGCGGATCCCGCGTTCGGGCACTAGCACAACACCAGCGTCGATGGCGTGGCGCAGCAGCTGCCAGAACCCCGCACCAGCGATCTCGTGCACGGCCAGACCCTCGTGGTCGACCCCGCCCGAGGAACGCCGGGTCGCGTCGTACACGCCAAGAATCTGGCGTAGCGCGAGCGACTGTTCTCGATCGAAGGTCACATCATAGGTAAGCCCGCGCCACGTGAGGCCGCCGCGGATCCATGCGTCGGTCTTGCCCTTCGTCATCGGCCGGATCATGAGTTCGAGGCGCTTGCCTTGCTCGAAGGCCTCAACCGGAGTGAGTGCGGGCTGCATCCGGCTCTGCCACGTTGATGGCCCCACCTCGGGTGCCAGGTAAAACCCGAGCCCGAGCGGCGGTGGCAGCGGCCCAGGTTGGGCAAGCGCGAGCGAGGCGCGCCAATCCGGACCTATTTCAGGCCGGTTCGCCTCCTCGCGCGCGGTGATGAGCGCCGCCACCGCATGCTTGCACCCCGTGCGTACCGGGCACGTGCAGCCCATCTGCATGGGAATCCATAGCGTTCCAAGTTTCACGAGCGTGATCCGGCAGCGATACGGTGCCGGCAGCGATCCCGCCACGGTCGCGGTGAGCTCTCCGCCGTCCCACTCAACATCAAGAACCGCGCCTAGGTCGGCGTAGTCCCGCCCGCGCAAGAACGACGCCGACGTCACGCGTTGACGAATCACATCGTCGTCTACACGCGGCATGGAGGTCATTGATTCATCTTCGCATCTCTCGCACACATTCGCCGTCGCTAAAATGGAGCCATGCGGCCAATTTCAAAATGGGAGGCGATGGTTACCGCCAACCCTGAGCATTCCCAGTGGTTCGTCAAACGGTTTCGCGATATGGCCGCCCGCGGTGAGGACATCTACGGCGAGGCTCGCCTGATCAACACGATGATCCCCCGCTCCGGGCGCGTGCTCGACGCTGGTTGCGGTACGGGGCGCGTCGGCGCCTACTTGCTGGAGCGCGGGCACGAGGTCGTCGGCGTCGATGTCGATCCCGTGCTCATCGCCGCCGCCACCGAGGATTACCCGAACGGAACGTGGCTCGTGGGTGATCTCGTCGAGCTCGACCTGCCTTCTCGCGGGATCGCCGAGCCCTTCGATGCCATCGTCTGCGCCGGCAACACGATGACCTTCCTCGCTCCCGGCACCGAAGTCGAAGTGCTCACCCGGATGGCCGCCCACCTCGCACCAAACGGTCGCGCCGCGATTGGTTTTGCAGCCGGGCGCGGCTATGCGTTCGATCATTTTCTTGACGACGCCGTCCAGGCGGGTTTCACGCTCGACGCTCGCTTTTCTACGTGGGATCTGCGCCCGTTCACCGACCGGAGCGATTATCTCCTGGCAATCTTGTCCATTTCTTGAACAACACGCTCAGACCGTTACCCGCGAGAGTAAAAGTGACGTAAAGTGAAGAAGTAAGCTTTTCGCGCACCGACGCGTCATACTTTGGAGAATCATTGCCTAACCTGCTGGCTTCCTATAGCGCTGACGGTCCAGGGCACGATGAGATGCTTCACGCCCAAGGAGCGACGAGGGAAGCGTGGGAACACCTCGCTGGAATCACCGGCCTGACGTCGTGGGAAAATATTAACCTTCGGCGCGAAGACCTCGCCTCGCTGCTCGCTGATCAGGGGATTCGCTCCGGAGTCGACCTCTCATCGCCGTGGCACCTCGACCCCCTCCCCGTCATCGTCGACTCCCTCGAATGGCAACGTCTCGAAGCGGGCCTCGCTCAGCGGGCGATGGTGCTCGATGCGATCCTCGCCGATCTGTACGGGCCGCGCCGACTCCTGCTCGATGGGGTTCTTCCAGCTGAGATCGTGCTCGGCAATCCCGGCTTTATCCGGGCCGCCGATGGCACGACCACCAGCGCCTCCCACCAGCTCTTCCTCACGAGCACCCAGATCGCGCGCAACGCTGATGGGTGGGCCGCGCTGGGCGATTCCACAGACGTTCTTGCCGGGCTCGGCTACGCGATGGCCGACCGCCGCGCCGTCGCTGACGTGCTCGCCGGCGCCTATTCCTCCATCTCCGTTCAACGCCTCGGGCCATTCTTCCAACGTCTGCGCTCTAGACTTGATGAGATCGCCCCCAATCAGGGCGATTCCCCGCGAGTTGCAATGCTCGTGCCGAGCAGCAGCGGCGCCACGTTTGACCAGGCCTACCTCGCTGATACCCTCGGCCTGCCGATCGTTACGCCTGAGGATCTCCTCGTCGCCGATGGGCGCCTCTGGCTCCGCACGCTCGGTGATGCCGAGCCGATCGATGTTCTCCTGCGCCACGTGCCGTCAATCGAATCCGACCCGGTCGACCTCATGATGACCGCCGCCGGCGGCGTGCCCGGCCTCATCGAAACCGCCCACTCCGGGTCGGTCGCCCTCGCCAACCCCATCGGCGCGGGCGTTCTTGAAAACCCCGCGCTCCTCACCTACCTGCCCCGCGTCTGCCGCCACGTGCTCGGCGAGGATCTGCGATTACCCTCCGTCGTCACGTATTGGTGCGGCGAACGCTCAATGGGATCACACGTCGTCGCCAACCTCGAACGCCTGATGGTGACCTCGATCGCGAACGGCACAACGATCAACGGCTGGGAACTCTCGATCGGCGAGCGCGCCGACCTCGCGAGCACGATCTCGGCAACTCCGCACCTGTGGGTCGGCCAAGAACCGACGGAAGTCTCCACGACCCCGAACGTTGGCGACGGCTCACTCTCCCCGCTGCCAACCACGATCCATACGTACGCCGTCGCCGAGGAAGACACCTACGCGGTGCTCCCCGGCGGGTTCGGTTCAACAGCCGGCGGCGCGCCTACGAGCGAGCACCCGGCAAAGGACGTGTGGGTTCTCGCTGGCGGATTCCCTGTGGCAACGTATGACGCCAGCCCGATCCGCATCCAGGGCCAGATTCTCGCCGCCGGGTCGGCCGCGAACTTGTTTGACTTCGGCACCGAACTCGAACGCTGCGAAGGTGTGCTGCGCCTGGCCCGCAGTCAAGCCTCAACCACGCTCGATCCCGACGTCGAGCACGTGTCGATGGAGCGGGTCACCGCCTCCCTAGAGGCCCTCGCCCACTCCGCCCACCTCGTACGTGATCGCCTCACCCCCGAGGCATGGCGGGCTCTTTCGGTCCTTGAACAACCCGCGCCGATCGCCCGGTATCTCGTCAACGTCATGGCACTGTCCGGCGTCATCCATGAATCCGTCACCCACGACCGTTCCTGGACCCTGCTCATGCTCGGCAAACGTCTCGAACGCGCCCGCTTCGTTCTCGACACCGCCGTCGAAACGCTCGACCGCTCCGAGTGGACCCTACCCGTACCCGCGAACTCCGCCAGGGTCGCGAATTTCCTCCGCCTGCACGATTCACTCCTGTCCTTCCGCCGCCACAACCAATTCCGCGCAGCGATCCCCTCCCTCATCGAGCTACTCCTGCTCAGCCTGCGCAACCCGCGCTCCCTCGCCTATTGCATTGACGACGTCGCTCGCCTCCTCGAAGAGCTGCCCTCCAACGCCATCGCCGGCGCAACACCCGCCGAGATCATCGAGAAGATGCGCCAAGGCTTCATCAACGTCGAGCTTCAGTACCACACCTTCGACCGCGATGAGCTCAGCCGACTGCTCGTGGAGTTCCGCTCCCAGGTCGATGAGCTTGACGCCGCGATCCGTGCTCAACAATTCGGCACCCACGGCACCGCGATCTGGAGCGCCGAGGTCGAGGTCGCAGAGGAGGCACCATGACCGAGACTTTCTACCACATCACCCACTCCGCGCTGTACGCCTACCCCGCGGAGGCCCGCTCAGCGTACGGCCGGCTCACGATCATCCCTCGCGATGGTGGTGGCCAAAACATCTTCGCCTCCCACCTCGCAATGAACCCGTGGCCATCGCGGGAAACCACGCGCCCGGACTACCACCGCAACACGTGCACGTACGTCCAGTTCGACGAACCCCACACCGAACTTCGCATCCGCGCCGAATCCATCGTGCGCGTCAGCCGCAAACGCCCCGAACCGGCCTTACTTCCCAAAGCCTCGTGGGAGGAGGCCGCCGCCGAAGTCCGCTCCGTCCTCACCCCAGATGGCATCAAGCACGTCGGCAACGAAGCAACGGCGCTGACGATCGCCGAATCGCGCCTCGCCTCCCCGCTCGTTGACCTCGGCGATGACCTGCGCAAATTCGCCATGAACTCCTTCGCCCCGGGCCGCCCGCTCATTGACATCGTCCTCGATCTCGCGGGTCGGCTCGCCGGCTCCTTCACCCTCACCCCACTCACGCGCACCCGGCCCGACGGCATGACCCGCGCCCTCCAAACCGGTCGCGGCACCGTCAAAGATCTCGCGCACCTGTTCATCGGCAGCCTCCGCTCGATGGGTCTCGCCGCGCGCTACCTCACCGGATACGTGTTTTCAGACGGCGTGGGGCGACTCCACTCGTGGGTCGCCTTGTGGGTTCCCTCGGGCGGGTGGGTTCACATTGACCCCTCGACGGGGCAGCTCGTCGACCACCGCTACGTCGTGCTCGGGTGGGGTCGCGATACGTGGGACGTCATCCCCCTGCGCGGTGTGGTGTTCGGTGACAACGTCGGGATCCGCCCCGACATGCAGGTCGAGATGCGCGAACTGCAGCCCGAGCAGGCCGAAGCCCTCTCGATCGAGCTTCGTACGGCAGTCGCCCCGACCGGCGGCTAGCGCGCCGTCAGAACGAGGGGGCCATCCTCTGTAATGACTACGCTGTGTTCGCTGTGCGCACCTCGTGAGCCATCCGCTGAGCGCAGGGTCCACCCATCGGCATCGGTGTAGAGCTCATCGGTGCCAGCCATGAACCACGGCTCGATCGCGATCGCGAGCCCTGGGCGCAGTGGCAGGCCCCGGCCCGCGCGCCCGTCGTTTGGTACGTGCGGGGCGCCGTGCATCTCCCGGCCAATCCCGTGCCCGCCGAACTGTAGGTTCGGGGTGTAGCCGTACTCAGCCGCGACCTTGCCAATCGCCGCGGAGATGTCACCGATCTTGTTACCGACGACAGCCACTTCGATCGCCGCGTCAAGCGCTTCCTCGGTTGCCTTGATGATGCGCAGATCCCCGGGATCGGCCGTTCCCACGACGAAACTCGTTGCCGAGTCCGCCACCCAGCCGTCAATCTTGGCGGCGAAGTCAACCGAGAGCAGATCCCCGTCTTGCAGAACGTAATCGTGAGGTAGGCCGTGGAGCACGGCATCGTTCACCGATGTGCACAGCACCTTGCCGAACGGGCTCGCCCCGAACGAGGGGTGGTAGTCGATGTAGCACGACTCGGCCCCCGCGTCCTCGATCATTTTGTGAACCATCGCATCGAGATCGAGGAGGTTGACTCCGACGTCTGCCTTCTCGCGAAGGGCGGTGATGACGCTGGCGACGAAGGCACCAGCCGGGCGCATCTGTTCGATTTCTGCGGGAGTTTTAAGTTCAATCACTCCTCTAGCTTAGACGCGCGCACGAGGGAATCCCCAGCCCGCTGGGGTGATATCCACAGCTGTTCAGACTTATCCACAGAATGGCCCGATGTCGGTGGATAACTTCCGTTCGAACATGCGTGAGAGGGTTACATCCGTGTCACCTATACACAGGTTTCACAGCCTGCCCGCCCATACCAGAGGTCACCTCTCGCTCGCCAGCGTTTTGAGCCTCTCTTTGCACATTTCTTCAATTCACAGGGACCGCAGCGCGCTGACCTGCGCAAACACTCGCGCTCCACAGGGGTGTGAATTAAGATTGTGGATGCGTGAGCCAAGTTTTCAACCATCTCCCCGACGACCCGCCGAGCCGCTGTGGATAACTCGGTACTTTTCCACAGCACGAATCACTTTTCACACAAGCCTGTGGACAACAGCTGTGGACAAC
>CAYVDF010000001.1:0-32106 GCA_964450475.1 uncultured Pseudactinotalea sp. | reverse complement strand
AGAAAAGGCCCACCCCCCACCAGGGGACGGGCCTTTTCTGTTTTTCTAATAACATTTGCCGCTACATCTACACGTGGCGCAGCACCCTTCGCGGGAGGGCTTTCACGCTCTAGCAGCAGATGCGCTCATGCGCGGCTTCACTGCGGCGATACTCCGTCACCCGAAAACGAAGTCCCGTCGTTGACGTGATCCAATCAGTGCACTGCACACAGACCCACACGTGCGGGTTGAGACGGGGGGCGTAGGTGTCGCCGTCAATGGCCAGATCCACCTCAGAGATAACAAGCACGTCGGCGTCATCGAGTGCCTGTTCATAAACGTGACCACCACCGACGATCCATAACGGGTCACCGCCGGTTAGGGTATAGGCGTCTTCGAGGGAGTGCGCCACAATCGCGCCTTCGGCCTCGTAGTTCTCCTGTGTCGTCAGAACAATATTCTTTCTACCCGGAAGTGGCCGCAGCGACGGAGGCAGTGCCTCATAGGAGGAGCGACCATGGAGAACGTAGTGCCCAAGTGTCGTTGCTTTGAAATGTGCGAGATCCTCAGGCAGACGCCACGGCATCCCGCCGTCCACACCGATCACTCCATTGGGCGTTTGTGCCCAGATCATTCCGATCCTGAACTCGTCGCTGAGTGTAAGGACGGGCTGCTCGCTGGTCATGGTGTCTTAAACGGCGACAGGTGCGCTGATCGTGGGGTGGTGCTGGTAGTCCACGATCGCGATGTCGTCGTAGGTGTAGTCGAAGATCGAGGGGGCCTTGTTGAGCTGCAGCGTCGGGAACGGGTACGGGTCGCGTGAGAGCTGCTCTGCAACTTGGTCGGCGTGGTTGTCGTAAATGTGGCAATCGCCGCCGGTCCAGATGAAATCCCCGGGCTCTAATCCGGCCTGCTGCGCCATCATGTGCGTCAGAAGTGCGTAGGAGGCAATATTGAAGGGGACCCCAAGGAAGAGGTCTGCGCTTCGTTGGTAGAGCTGGCACGAGAGTTTGCCGTCGGCAACATAAAACTGGAAGAACGCATGGCATGGCATGAGCGCCATCTGATCGAGCTCGGCAACGTTCCATGCGGAAACGAGCATCCGCCGCGAGTCCGGAGTGGTGCGAATTTGCTCGAGCACCTGGCTGATTTGATCGATGTGGCCGCCGTCTGGTGTGGGCCATGAACGCCACTGAACGCCATAAACTGGGCCGAGTTCGCCGTCCTCATCCGCCCACTCGTTCCAGATACGAACACCGTGTTCCTGCAGGTAGGCGATGTTTGAGTCGCCTTTGAGGAACCACAACAGCTCGTGAACGATTGACTTTAGGTGCACCCGCTTTGTCGTGATCAGCGGGAAGCCCTCAGCGAGGTTGTAGCGCAACTGGTGGCCAAAAATTGAGGTCGTGCCTGTGCCGGTGCGGTCGGATTTCACTGCACCGGTGTCACGGACGAGCCGGAGCAGATCCTCGTACTGAGTATCGATGTGAGCCATGGCGCCTATCGTACTCACTCGAACGCCAGTGGTGCCGGCCCCATCCGCATGCTGGCCGCGTCGATAACTCGGTTACCAAGGACACGGCCAGAACTCAGGCCGACGGTCGTGCCGATTCCTGCGGGAAGTGCCTTTGCTGACGGTGAGAGGCGGCCCTTGCGAGCGGGGCGCCGGAGCGCTCTGTCACTAACACCTTTAACAAAGTGGACCTGCGAGGCTGGCAGGTACGCGAGCGCGCTGCGCCACCATGTGCCGGCTGCTTGCTGTTCGAGGATCCCCCCGGGGTTCTCCCCAAATGAGCATGTGGCAATGACGTTGCGGGTTTCTGCTGGGCCGAGCCCGTACAGGTTGGCTCGCACGAATAGATAGAAGGCTGCGATCGTGCCGCTAGCGCCCATGTGCGCGGCAGAGAGTCCGAGCAGAGGTAACGTTTTTCGAGCCCGCAGCGAGGCAAGGCCAGTGCCTGCTCCGCAAAGCGCCATGGCGAGAAGAAATTGCTGGTTCACGACGTGTAGAATATCGGCCGGGGTAGCCCCAGGGTGGCGGCGCCGTAGCGAGGTGAGGTATGCCTCAGCAAGTCTTTGCACCCGCCTAAGCGCGCCGTCGAAAGATACCTCGGGCAAGCGGGATGGATCGTCAAACTCCTGGGGATTCTCTGGCGAGATTGCGCCGAGAACTTCGGAGGAGGGGGACGAGGTGGCCATGACAGCTCAGTGTACACGCGTGAAATTCTGCATGATCACCGCGGGGAAGTACCGTAATCGGGTTAGCCTGTTATCTTAAAGGGGGCCACGGCCCTTCTCCATTAAGGGTGAGAAGCGATGAAATCGGACGATCAGATCAACCGCACGAGTGCGTTGGCGCGCATGTGGGCGACGAGCGTGCCGAAGGTGCGGCATGATCGTGCGAAGACGTCCGTGACGCGGGGTCTGATCGATCCGCACGCCCGTGATGTCGCGGCGCAGTTTCTCGACCGGGTTCTTCGCCCGGAAGACCCGCGTGCAGCTGCCCAGGCACTCCCAGCGTTAGCACCGCAGGCGTCATTCCTCGGACCGACTGACCGAGCCCTCCTGCGTGTTGCTGGGGTGCTCGCGCCCTATGTGCCGTCGGTTGCAGGGTCCATCGCACGCTCGCGGGTGGCCGCAAGTTTTTCCCACCTCGTGCTGGAGACCGATGACCGCACCTTGACCCGCTACATCGCCGGTACACTCGCGCGCGGATTCCGACTCAACCTCAACCTTATTGGTGAGCCACCGACGGGGGAGCGCGCCGCACGCAAGCGAGTTCGGCAACTCGCTGACCTGCTGAAACGACCCGATGTTGATTACGTCTCGGTCGACCCGACGACGCTCGTCGCGCAGGTTAATCCCTGGGACATTGACGGCGAGGCGGACCGGGTTACGGATCGCCTACGCCCGCTCCTGAGACAGGCAGCATCATCAACGCCGCAGAAATTTGTGCACCTCAACCTCGGTCGTTACCGCAACCTCGCACTGACGGTGGAGGTGTTTGAGCGGCTGCTGAGCGAAGACGAGTTCGCGCACCTATCGGCGGGGGTTACCCTACAGGCGTACCTCCCCGACTCCTACGAGGCGGTCGAGCGCCTCATCGACTTTGCGACCCGCCGCGTCCAGGCCGGTCGCGCGCCGTTGAAGGTGCGGATCGTCAAGGGGAGTTTCTTGGGCGAAGAGCGCGCCGAGGCTGAAGTGCGTGGCTGGGTGCCCGCCCAATATGACTCGGATGTCGACGTCAATGCCCAGTTCCTTGACCTGATTGACCGAGCGCTGCGCCCCGAGGTCGCGTATGCGCTGCGCATGGGCGTGGCGAGCAATAATCTTTTTCACCTCGCGTTCGCGCACCTCTGCGCGCAGGAGCGGGGCGTGGAGCCGGCCCTCGATATCGAGATGCTCCATGGCGCATCCTTCCTTGCTGACGCCGAAGCGATCGCGGCGACGGTTGCCAACCCCGTTGTGATCCTCGCGCCAGTCGTGCAACCTGGCCACACCGATCCCACGATCCCGTACCTCATCCGTCAGTTGCCGGAGCTTGCACGCCTCGGTGAAGACGACGCCGAACGGCTCCTGGCTCAAGAAGAAGCCTTCCTCGCTGCGGCCAAACGCGATTCATCTCGCGAGCCGCGGCGCTCCCACAAACGGGCTCCGATTACGGAGGAGTTTGCCTCGACCCCGGACTCTGACCCGGCTCTTGCCGTGACGAGAAACCGCATGACCTCGGCAATCCGAGCGGGCCTGCCACCGGCACCCAGTGCTCCAGACATCAACCCCGATGCGATGGTCGCGGCGACACGCAGCGCAGCACCAGCCTGGGCGAGCAAACCAGCGCAGCACCGAGCTGCCGTGCTCCGCACAGTGGCCAAGGAACTCGAAAACCGCCGCGAGCAGCTTATCACGACTCTCGCGCACGAGACCGGCGCTGTGCTCACGGAGGCCGATGCGCAAGTCTCGATGGCGGTTGATCTGGCGCGGTATTACGCCGATTCCGTCATTCACATGGACAACTACATCCATCGCGAGGGCCTAGAGTTCACCCCTGATGCCCTCGTTCTCGTGACGCCATCGTGGAGTGCTCCCGTGGTCGATGCGATGAACGGTGTGCTGGGTGCCCTAGCCGTGGGCAGCGCGGTCATTCTCAAACCCGCGCCACAGACGCCGCGCTCAGCATGGATTGCGATGGACGCGGTCAACGCAGCACTTGCCGCGCACGGCGAGCCTCCAGAATTGGTCGAGCTTGCGCTCCAGGGGGACGGCGAGATCGGTCGCAACCTCGTGGCGCACCCCGGCGTCGATACCGTACTCCTCACCGGCACCTACGAGACAGCACGGCTATTCACATCCCTGCGAGCCCGGCATGAACGCGGGCCTCGAGTGTTCGGAGAGACGTCGGGCAAGAACTCCATGATCGTCACGCCATCTGCTGACTTCGCGGCTGCTACCACGCAAATCGTCCAATCGGCGTTCACGCACGCGGGACAGCGACGGTCGGCGGCGTCCCTGCTGATCCTCGTCGGCTCCGTTGCGACGTCAACGCGTTTTCGTGATGCGCTTGTCGATGCTGTGGAATCGCTTCGAGTTGAGCACGCGAGTCACCCGGCCGCAATCGTCGGCCCCCTCGTTGAGCCAGCAGAGGAAGACAACCTGCGTACGCTGACCGAACTTGGTGAGGGTGAGACGTGGGTCGTTGAGCCACACCAGATGGATGAAGACGGCGCGTTGTGGAGTCCCGGGGTGAAGTCAGGTGTGAAGCCGGGCTCGGAGTTCCACCTGACTATTCGGCAGGTGCCCGTTCTTGGAGTCATGGTCGCGAAGGATCTGGAGGAAGCAATCGCGTGGCACAATGCGACAGACTTCGGCCTGACAGCGGGCATTCACAGCCTTGATGATCACGAGATCGCGACGTGGCTCGCCACGATCGAAGCCGCGAACCTCTACGTGAACAAACCGATCACCGATGCGCGCCCCGGGCGTCAGCCCTTCGGCGGGTGGAAGAACTCCAGCGTTGGTGCCGGTGCTAAGGCAGGCGGTCCGAACTTCCTCTACCAGCTCGGGCAGTGGAAGCAGAAACTCCCGCCCAACGCCCTCGGTAAGGTTGGCCCGCGCGTTGCCGGCCTCCTGGAACAAACATCGACCTGGCTCACGAGCGATGAAAAGGACTGGCTCGACCTCGCCGCACAAAGCGATGCCTACGCACGCGAGGTGTATCGAACGCCCGTGGACGCCGCGGGACTCAGAAGCGAGACGAATGCCTGCCGCTATCGTCCAGGGCCGCGCATGACGATCCGCGCCGGTGAGAACACTCGACTCGTTGACGTGCTTCGACTTACTGCTGCCGCGTGGGCAGCGGGCGTTGACGCCGGGGTAAGCGTTGCGCCCGAAGTTTTCGACCAGCTCCCTGAGGACGTTCGCCGCGAATGGCACGGCCTGATGGGGTTGGCGCCGGCCCCTGCCGACGGCGAAAAGCCGGCTGACGACGATCGCGAAGACACGGGAGAACTCGCATCCCCGCCGACGCGTGATGGCGTGCCGCTTGGCGTCGACCTCAGCGCGAGTACGGGCGGGATCGTGGCTGGATGGCGCGTTGAGAAGACCCACGAATTCACAACCCGCGCGTCAACCTGGATTGAGCCGGGTAGGATCCGAGTGCTTGATTCCACGGAAACACCGATTATTGCTGAGGCCGTCTCCACGGCTGTCGCGGTGTTGCCAGGTGAGGCGCTGCAAGATGGGCGCCGTGAGCTCCTCGTATTCCTGCGCGAGCAGGCCCTTTCGCGAACAGAGCACCGCTACGGGCACCTGCCAAGCGGAGCTGGGGAAGGGAGCCCCGAGGCGAGTGCCTAAGGATCTGTACCACCTTTTCGAACGCGCCAGCAGCGGCCTACTTACCCCAGTCAGTGATTCCCACCGAGTGAAACCCGGGCAGCCCGAGTCATTCCGTCATGCCGCGGTGCTCGCCCTGTTCACATCAGGTGAGACTCCCGCGGCTCCCGCTGTGATCGAGCCGTCTGGGATGGATATTTTCCTCGTCCAGCGTTCACCGCACTTGCTTTACCACCCTGGCCAGATCGCGCTACCGGGTGGCGGTATTGATCCAGGGGAGACGCCCGAGCAGGCGGCCGTGCGCGAAACTTTAGAAGAAACCGGCGTCAGCCCAGATTGCATCGAAGTGATCGGCAGCATCGGGGAACTTTCGGTGCCGGTGAGCGAAAACATCGTCACCCCGGTCATTGGCTGGTCACCAAAGGTCGTGCGCAGTGAGATTTGGGATCGCTCCGAAGTGCTTCAGCCCCTGCGGGTTCCAGTCGATGACCTGCTCAACCCAGACAACCGTGCAACGGTTGACCTGCACGGATTCAAGTCCGCAGGGTTCCAACTCCCCACGGGTTGGGTGTGGGGATTTACGGGAAATCTCCTCGCCTACATCTTCGATGAGCTGCAATGGACCCGGGAGTGGGATCACTCACGAGTCCATCGAATGAGCCTTGCCGAAGCGCACGGCCGAGAATAATTACTCTTACGACTCGAGCCAGGTGGTGGCGAGATCGCGCTCTAGGCGCATGACATCCTCGAGGGCGTCGACGGCCAGCTTTTCGACCTTGGAGCCAAAGATCGGGATCTTGACCTCGACGTCGCCGTCATACGTGAGCGTGGATGCCCCATCGCCTGAGTTCTCCAGTGTGCACGTGCCGGCAGCGGAGGCTGGAAGGCCCGCAATCTTCAGCGAGATATCGCCGGAGCGGTTGCAGTCGGCGTCGGGCTCACCCCACGCTTCGACGAGGGTCAGCGTGATTCCGGAGGGAAGGAACTTCTGAAACTGCGCGGGCACGAGCTCCTTGGGCATTGTGCGCGTGGTCTCGACGGTGAAGGTGCCAGAGGCGTCACCGGTGATGGTTTTTTCGCCGTCAGTGGCGCGCGAGGCCACGATTTTAGCGTCGATAAATTCGGGGTTAGTGAAGAGTTCTGCGACCTTGGAGGCGGGGGCGGGGTACGTGGCGGTGGCGTTGAAGTGCATACAAACACTCTAGGCTATGAGTGTGTCCACGATGAGTAATTTGCTCGAGCGATACGGAAGTGCCGAGCCCGCAGACGCTGAATGGTTACACCTGTTAGTCGGAGACTGGCAGGTGATTTCCGACCTCGCATTTGCGGACCTCGTGTTGTGGTTACCGGTCGGCGACGGCGACTATGTTTCGATCGCTCACTGCCGCCCCTCAACCGCGGCCACCGTGCACCACGAGGACATTATCGGGGTGCACTCCCCGAAATCTCTCGTCCCCTTGCTCGATGAAGCGAGTCAGAGTCAGCAGATGGTGCGCGGCAGCGAAGTTAAGTGGACGGGTGCGTACGCGATTCGAGAAGAAGCAATCCCGGTCGTGCGCGATGGCCGAAGCATCGCCGTGATCGCACGCCAAACCCACCTTGGCGCCAGCCGTACGCCAAGCCGGCTTGAACTCAACTACGTTCAATCGGCGGATGAAATCTTTGAAATGATCGCCCGCGGCGAGTTCCCCTCAGCCGGTGCGGCGACGGGAAGACGGCGCGGGGCACCCCGAGTTGGGGACGGACTCGTGCGCCTCAACGCCGAGGGCGAAGTTATTTACGCCTCGCCGAACGCCTCCTCGGCGTTTCACCGCCTCGGAGTCACGGGGGAGATCGTCGGGCAGCCGCTCGCGGAGGTCGTGACCCCGCTGCTGGATGAATCGGCTGGTGAAGTTGATGAGTCGCTGCCGTTAGTGATCATGGGGCGGGCAGCCTGGCGCGCAGATGTGGAATCAGGGGGCGTGGCGCTCTCGCTGCGAGCCATCCCGATCAAGGCCTACGGGGAGCGCACGGGATCGGTGCTGCTCGTGCGTGATGTGTCGGAGCTGCGACGCCGAGAGCGTGAACTGATGACGAAGGATGCGACGATCCGCGAGATTCACCACCGCGTCAAGAACAATCTTCAGACCGTGGCGGCGCTGTTGCGGCTCCAGGCTCGCCGAAGTGATTCACGCAAGGTGCGCACGGCGCTCGACGAGGCGATGCGCCGCGTCGCAACGATCGCGACGGTCCACGAAGCGCTCTCGCAAACGATCGATGAGACAGTCAACTTTGACGAGGTCTTCGGTCGCACGCTTTCGATGGCGGCGGAGGCCGCACGCACATCGAACGTCGAGGTGGAGTTCGTGCGCGATGGCAAATTCGGCACGATTCACGCAAGCCATGCTACAGCGCTAGCGGTGGTGCTCACTGAACTCGTTACGAACGCCGTCGAACACGGATTCACAACGAAAGGTGGGCGAATTGTCGTCTCAACGGGGCGCTCAGGCGGCATGCTTCGGGTGACCGTCGCCGACGATGGTGAAGGTGCCGGTGGGCGCGTTGGCTCGGGCCTGGGTACTCAGATCGTACGCACGCTGACGGAGACCGAACTCGGCGGAACGATCGAGTGGTCGGAAAACCCTGGTGGGGGCACGAAGGTCGAGCTCACCGTTCCGGTGAACGTGCCGACCGTGACGACTTAGGAGCGGGCGCGGCGGGCGCGAGCGTTGCGGCGCTTGAGCGAGCGGCGTTCGTCTTCAGACATTCCGCCCCACACACCGGCATCCTGGCCGGTCTCCATCGCCCACTTCAGGCACGTGTCAACCACGGGGCACTGGCGGCACACCGTCTTGGCCTCTTCGATCTGCACGAGGGCTGGCCCGGTGTTGCCAATGGGGAAGAAGAGCTCGGGGTCTTCAGTGAGGCAAGCAGCGCGACTACGCCAGTCCATCAGCGATATCTCCTTAGGGCACAGCGAGAACAAGCACACGAAAACCCCACATCGGTGGGGTCTAAGGCGGAGTAACTCGGCTTAATGGTTGAACTGTTACCTACTTTCACATGTGTTTGCGTTCTACACAAGGGTAAATGCCACAATTGCCTGTGAGATTTCCTTCATAGCGCAAGCGCCAGAAACTGTGATAACTCAATGCTAGGAGCCGGTTGCGTTCTTCATCCGCGGCCGCGATCGGGCGCTCCCATCCCGTGCGTGCAACTACAGTGGGAAGCGTGAATACTCCCGCCAGCAGCACCCAGCGCCCCGCACTCCTCCTTGTGGGCTTTGCGATCATTGGCTTAGAGATCCTCGGGCTCATCGTTGCGGCCGTGTGGATGCTCATCGACCGCCCAACCGGCGTCATGAGCGGCTGGGGCTACGCGCTGACGTTCTCCGCAGTCATCCTGCTGTTCGCCGGCCTGCTTTTTCTTGGCCTGCGAGCCCTTTGGCGCGGCATGCGGTGGGGCCGCGGCCCGGTCGTTGCATGGCAGCTGCTTCAGTTCTTCACAGCCGTGACGATGTCCGACGTCATCGGTAAGCCCGCCGCGTGGGCCGTTGGCCTCGTAAGCATTTTTGCCGTCATTGCCATCCTCGCCCCCGGTTCTCTTCAAGCTACGGACGGCGTGCTTCGCGAACCCGATCACGACGCGCCCGCGTAGAACTCATCTCGGCGCCGGCTCCAGCAGTGCTGCGCCTGAGTCGATCTGCAGAGTCCTCATGCGCCCGCGATGGGCGAGCGCAGCGCGACCGATGATCCCGGGGGCAATATATGTTGCGAGGTTGATCCCGACGACTGAACGCGGCATGAGGCCGAGATAGATCGTGTGCTCGGCATGACGAACTCGGGTCAGAATCGGATGGAATCCGCTCGATAGCCCCTCAGGCGTGGCCGCGATGACGAGATGCGCCCCGTGTTCGAGGGCGACTGCGTGGGCGTCGAGGTCCTCATGCGCAGCGAGCTGCAGATCATCGATGAACGTGACGCTGTTAGCCGGTCGACCCGCGAGGGAGGCGCGCGCAAGGATGAGCCGGCCGAGGTGGGTCTTGCCGCCACCTGGTTGAGCCACGAGGAGAGTGACCTTGCCTGGTTCGCACGGGAGCGTGACGTGCGCGCCCTCGCTATCGATCCCGATGCACAGACCAAGAGCTGAGTCGGCCGGAATGTCGACTCGCCGCGGCACGGGACGAACTGTGAATGACGGCGCCGCGAGCGCTGCTTTGGCGCTGCGTGCGGCATTTGGGTCGAGAAGTGGCACCTGGATCGCAACTTCTCGAGCGTTCCTCAGGGCGAGGGCGCGGCCCGGCGGAGGTGGAGGCGATTTTGATGCCGAGAGCCCGGCAAGAAGGCGCTGCTGCGGATCGGTCGGTGGGAACACGAGCCGTTCGTTCGGTGAGAGCCATGACGGGATGGGCAACCCGGTGGTGACGGCCACGAAGCCGCCGCGCCGCCGGGTAGTGCGGAGCAGCTCGTGCATGAACCCGGGGGCTTCACCCATCCCGAGTGCCTCATCAATCGCTTCGAGCGCGGAGTTGAGGTCGTCAATGATAAGCGCATCGGCGCCCTCACTCTCGCCCAGGGCGCGAAGGAGCGCGTAGCACGCCGGCGGATCGCTTGGGCTCACGTGGGAACCGGGCGCGCCTGGGAGAAGTGGCGCGTGCGCGATCGTGTGTACCGCGATACCTGCTTGCATCAGGTCTAGAGCGACGACGCGTGCCGCGGAGGTTCGTCCAGAGCCGGCATCCCCGCTGATCGCGAGAAGGCCGTGCGGGTGGATGGTCCACGGTCCGTGGCGTTGCTCGGCTGGGAGGTCGGCGAGGCCAAGGGTGATCTCACCGGGTGGCGCGGCTGGGATCTGAACGAGGTGCGTTGGGAGTGGAGGCGCCCACGGGCGATGGAGGCGCGCGAGGTGGGGGAGCTCGGCGGCAGCGGTGCCGCATCTCTTGACGAGATCCATGCAGTCATCTCCCGCCCAGAGCGTCTGAACAGTTCGCGGATGTTCATCGAGGAGGATCATGCGCCCGGGGGTTGCGGGCAGCCGCGCGGCTGCGGGAGTGCCGAGGATATCGATCGAATCGGTTTCCTCCACCACGCGTAGGCACGCGCGCAGCCCCATGTTCGCCCGAATGTCAGGGGTCATCGTTCCACCGGGGCGCTGGGTTGCGAGGATGACGTGCAGGCCGAGCGAGCGGCCCTGCGCGGCAACCCGCATGACCTGCTCGAGAACGTCCGGGTATTCATCGGCGAGCACTCTGAACTCATCAACGGCGATGATCAACCGCGCAATCGGCTCGCGAGCCTGCGCGTTGTATTCGGAGAGGTTAGCGACTTCGGCCTGAGAGAAGAGGCGCTCACGTCGCTGAATTTCGACGCGCAAGCTTTCAAGCGCGCGTGTGGTTGCGTCGTGATCGAGGTCGGTCAGAACATCGAGCACGTGGGGGAGCCTGGCGAGGGCACCGAAGGTCGCCCCGCCTTTGTAATCAACGAGCGCCATCGTCACGTGGGCTGGCGGGTAGCGCATCGCGAGCCCAAGAAGCCAGGCGGTCAGCAGTTCAGATTTGCCCGCACCTGTCGTTCCCGCAATCACCGCGTGTGGAGAATCCCCGGCGAGATCGACCTCGACGAGTTCGAGAGATTCCCCGTTGAGGCCTACCCCGATTGGGGTACATAGCCGAGAGTCGCTTCGCTGCCACGTGGTTGCGACGTCGGCCGGCAGGTGCTCGCGCACATCTGCGTTCGCGGGCAGTGCGACTGTTTCGGCCGCCTGCGTCGCAGCATCGAACCAGGATTCGCTCAGGTCACGGTTATGGCCAGCACTAGCCGTGATGCTGATCGTGACACCGTGCGGAAGGAGGGTCGGCGTTGGTGCGGTGATAACCGTAACGTGCGGTGCGCTAGGATCTGCGCTGAATGCGCCATTTGCGGCGGGGAAAATAAAAAAATTATTTTCCGCCCCGCCAGCGACCGTGGATTTCGGCTGCCCGCCATAGGCGATAAGTTGGGCACGGACCCAGCGAGAAAGGCCGGCGGCACCCGGCCCAGCAATTCCGAGCACATCACCGTGCTGAAGAGAAATTATTTTCGTGCGCCTCGCCCACCGATGGGTAGCGTTGCCGAGATCAAGCCGCCACCCCGTAGATGGGTCAGCCGGGGTAGAGCTGGTGCCGTGGCGACGGAAACTGGCGGGATCGGGAAGTTTCTGCGCGGCTGTTCTGGACGCGAACATCATCGCGGCAGGGGTGAGGATTCCCGAGGCGATGAGTGGCCACGGACCTGCGCCAGGGATAATCCACATCGCAACCAACCCGAGCGACGCGGCGAGTGGAAGTGAGCGCACCAGCGCCTGGCGGATTCGATCGCTGGAGTCGCGTACGGGCTGTGGATCGGTGCGCACTTCGAAGGTTGACGCACCGTAACGAAAACGCCATCCGATAGGAACATGGCGGGGACGTGGAGCGCGGCCAAAGCGCGGTGGGAGGAGCCTAGAGGGGCTGATCCGAGCTCCGGGCAGGCCGAGGCGGTTGGTGCTTGCGCGGGCGGTGAAGTGGATGGGAAGAAGGGCGGGATCGTCTACGGCGTGATCGGCGAGAGAGCCTCGTCCGATGACGATACCGGGTGCGTCGGGGAGATTACGGCCCGCTGTTCCCAGTTCGATGGCGTGCCCAAGATCTGGCCCGCGAATTGTTGCCAGGTATACCCGTTTCCACATGGGCCAACCATCGCTGCACGTACGTGCCCGTGACCCGACAGCGTGGGGTTTGTGTGGATTCCAGCGGCGTTGTAGATACAGCCGCGCACGGAAAAGAAGAAACTGGGGCGGATCTCCACGAATGTTGGCCCGCCCCAGTTGGCGCCGGAAAGCGACGTGAGGTTCTACTCCGCTAGCGCGGCCACCGGGGCGATTCGCACTGCTGAGCGCGCCGGAATCACCGATGCGAGCATTCCCGCAGC
Source organism: uncultured Pseudactinotalea sp. (assembly GCA_964450475.1). Classification (GTDB taxonomy): domain Bacteria; phylum Actinomycetota; class Actinomycetes; order Actinomycetales; family Beutenbergiaceae; genus HY158. Next base: position 19,372 of record CAYVDF010000001.1, on the reverse strand, counting down.
GACTGCGACGATGAAGACCGCGGCGATGGTTCCCCACGGCACAGCGATGACGACGTCGGCCATGCCTTGGAGCACGACGTAGGCGCCAGACCAGCCGTAGGCGAGGCCGGCGACTACCCCGACGATCGCTCCAAGGAGCGCGATGAGCGTTCCTTCGATGGCGAGCGAGGTGCGGAGCTGACCGGTGGTCAAGCCGAGGGCACGCAACGTAGCCGACTCACGCCGTCGTTCAATGACCGACAGCGACAGGGTATTGGCGACCCCGACGAGCGAGATGACCACGGCGACGGCGAGCAGGGCGCTGACGATGAGCAGGAGCATATCGATGGCCCCGGTGTAGCCTTCGCGCTCGACCGCACCGGAGTACGTCTGCACGTACGCACCCGGCGTGGCGGCGAGGAGTTCCTCGATATCGGTGGTGGCTGGCACGGGATCGGCACCTGGAGTGAACTCGATGATCAGGTGGCGCGGGCCAGCGTCGGGCGCGAGGGTGAGGAACGTGTCGCGGTTGACGATGATGCCAGGGAGCGAATCGGCGACGGCGCGGATCGTGAGGTTCGCATCCTCGCCGGACAGCACCGAGCCGCTCAGGGAATCGCCGGCCTTTAGCCCAGTGATCGCCGAAACGTAGGAGGAGATGATCGCCTCTCCGATTTGCAGATCGGCGAGAGGCACCCCGGTGCGCACGGAGGAGTCAATGGGGACCTCGGCGCCGGCGCGCGTGACCTCCAGCGGCGTCATGATGCCGGATTCCGTGTCCCCAATGAACATCTCGGTGCGGGCAAAGGTCGTGACCATGGCGACCGACTCGTGGCCCTGGAGCGCCGTGATCTGCTCGGTGGAAATAGGCGGGCGCTCGCCAGCGGGATTCGTCATGGCGACGGCTTGCATGTCGCTGTAGAAGATCTCTGAGAGCTTGTTGTCGAGGGTCTTCTTCGCGGTCACTGCCCCGGTGCTCATCATCGCGACGAGGGCGACGCCGATGAATAGGGCGGTCGTCGTGGTTGCCGTGCGGCGGGGGTTGCGGATCGCGCCCATCGTCGCGACCGTTGCGGGCACACCGCGGCCGAAGATCCGGCCAACAACGCGCACGAGTGAGGAGATGAGGAAGACTGCGCCAAGCATGATGCCGATGACGGAGATGAAGCCGCCGGCGATGCCCACAGCCAGGCCGATCGCGGGCCCAAAGGATGGATCGCTGCGCAGGAGAAGTGCAGTAACGAGGAGCCCCACCCCGCCAACGAACGCCAGGGCTGCGAGCGTCGCACGGAACTTTCCTGCGGTTGTGCCAAGGGCAGGGTCGCGGGGGTGCAGAGCCTCAAGTGGGCGCACCTTGGTAGCGGCACGGGCGGGTTCCCACCCAGCGAGCAGCGTGATGACGAGGCCGGTAATGACCGTAGTGAGCCACACGGCGGGCGTGAGCTTGACGCCCGCCCACAGATCGAGCCCGGGCATGGCACTGCCGAGCCACGCGACCGCTCCGGCGATGATGCCGAGTCCAAGGAGTACCCCGCCGATCGAGGCGATGAGTCCTAGGCCGAGGGCTTCGGCGAGCACGGACAGGCGGATCTGGGTTCGCGATGCCCCGACCGTGCGCAGGAGCGCGAGGTGCCTCGTGCGCTGTGCGACGAGCACCGAGAACGTGTTGGAGATGACGAGGATTGCAACGACGAGCGCGATTGCCGCGAACCCGAGAATGACGTTGCGCATCGTGTCGACTTCACCGGTGAGGTGCTCCATCATGCCGTCAGCGAACTCGGCGACAGAAGTCACCGAGAATTCATCACCGAGCATTGTGCGCAGCTCACCGGCTACCGCATTGAGGTCGGCTCCATCGGCGATGGCGAAGGCGAGAGGGCCGGGTGCTGTGACGGCGGCGAACCTCTCGGAGTTGAAATCTTCCGGCGTGATGAGAATATGGGTGTCTTTAGAGAAGAAGTCGGGGCTGACCTTCAGCAGCCCAGATATCGTATAGGTCACTGCATCTTCGGTGCTATCGGAGCGACCATCGATGATCGACGTCGTAAAGCTATCCCCGATGCCTAACCCAAGAACGGTGGCGTAGTGCTCCGACAGGGCGGCTTCGCCGTCATGAGACGGTAATGCGCCGGCGGTGAGGCGGTCGGTGGAGGAGTCCTCAACCGGCCCCATGATCGCCCACTGCGGGTGGGAGGAGTGCTCGATAAACGATGCAATCTTTGCCTTGTTTTCGATGCGTTCGACGCCGGGAGTGGACTCGACCTTGGCGGTCACCTCTGGGGTTAGTTCTGACCCGCCGCCTGGGGTGATGAGGCCGTCGTAGCCGCGGTAGTCGCGCGTGAAGGATTGGTAGGTCGCCTCCTGCATGACGTTGCCGCCGAGCATTGAGGCCGTAACGAAGCCGGTGCCGAGCATGATGGCTAGGCCGGCAGCGATGAGGCGCACCCAGCCGGTGCGCATGTTGCGCAGCGTGATCGATAGCATCAGATCACCTGCGCTGGGCGTAGGGCGTCGAGGCCTGCAAGGATCGACTCAGTCGTCGGGTTTTTGATCGTACCGGCGACGCGGCCATCGGCGAGAAGGAGAACCTTCGAGGCATGCGCGGCCGCGGCCGGGTCGTGGGTGACCATGATGATCGTCTGGCCAAACTCCTCCACCGAGCGCTTGAGGAAGTCGAGTACCTCCAGGCCGGAGCGGGAGTCGAGGTTACCGGTGGGTTCGTCGGCGAAAATAACATCGGGGCGAGTGGACAGGGCCCGGGCGATGGCGACGCGTTGTTGCTGCCCACCAGAGAGCTCCGAGGGCTTGTGCGTCAGGCGGTCATTCAACCCGAGCGTGGTCATTAACGTGCTGACCCACGCTCGGTCCGGTTTACGGCCGGCGAGGCGAGAGGGCAGATTGATGTTCTCAGCGGCGGTGAACATCGGCAGGAGGTTAAAGGATTGGAACACGAAGCCGACGCGGCGGCGGCGAAGGATCGTGAGGGCGCGGTCATCGAGTGAGGTGATCTCGGTATCGCCCATCCACACCTTGCCGCTCGTGGCCGTGTCGAGGCCCGCGAGCACGTGCAGGAGGGTGGACTTGCCCGAACCCGAGGGGCCCATGATCGCGGTGAAGCGGCCGGCTACGAATTCGACGTCGACGCCGTCAAGGGCGTGGACACTCGCCTCGCCGTGGCCGTAAGTCTTGCGGAGTCCTTCGGCGCGAAGAGCAATGTGGTCCCGGGCGCCGGCGTTGTGTGCGGGTGTGTTTGTGTGCATGGTTTAAGAATAAAAACGCAGGTCGGCGCGTGGATCCCTCCGGGGAGTGGTGGTGGGATCCTCCCGTAGGTGGATGGTGCTCGCGTCTATCCGCCCGGGGTAGCGAGCCCCGTCTCATACGCGATGACGACGGCCTGCACGCGGTCGCGAGCCCCCAGCTTTGCCAGCACGCGGCCCACGTGAGTTTTGACGGTCGCTTCGGCGACAAAGAGGTCGGCTGCGATTTCCTGGTTGGATCGACCCTTGGCGATGAGGATGAGCACCTCGCGCTCGCGCTCGGTGAGCGTTTCGAGGATTGCGGGGGTCGCGCGATCGGGGTCGGGCAGCACCCCGGACAGGTGCGCGAGGAGACGCTTTGTTGATGATGGCGCGATGACGGCATCGCCCCGGTGCACGGTACGGATCGCCTGGAGCATCTCCTCAGGGGGAGCGTCTTTCAGGAGGAATCCCGAGGCGCCGGCACGGATGGCTTCTAACACGTACTCATCGAGGTCGAATGTTGTGAGGATGATGACCTTGGGGGTATCGCCCTGGGCGGTGAGCTCGGCGGTTGCCGCGAGGCCGTCCATGTTGGGCATGCGGATGTCCATGAGCACAACGTCGGCGTCGTAGGATCCAAGCGCGCGCAGCGCTTGCGCGCCGTCTCCGGCCTCCACCACGACTTCCATGTCGTCTTGGGAGTTGATTACGAGGGCGAATCCGGCGCGGACCAATTGCTGGTCATCGACGATTCCTACACGGATGGTCATGCACCTAGGTTAGCGGGGGAGCGGGATATCCATTCGCACTTGGAAGCCGCCGCCCTCCATCGGGCCGGCCTCAAGGGTGCCGCCGAGCATTTGCGTGCGCTCGCGCATCCCAACGAGACCATGACCTTGGTTATCGGAGGCGGCGAGGCTCCCCACGCCGTCATCTTCAATAACAACCGAGAGGCACTCGCGACTCCACGCGACGGCGACCGTGGCGTGAACGTTCGGGCCCGCGTGTTTGAGGATATTTGTGAGCGATTCTTGCACGATCCGGTAGACGGCGATACCCGCCCCGGGTGGGAGCGTTCGGGGTTGGCCGGTGGTGGAGTAGGTGACGTCGAGGCCGGCGGAGCGCACCTGGTTAACGAGCGACTCGAGATCGCCGGTCGCGGGTTGGGGTGCGGTGACGGCGTTGCCAAGGTGGTCTTCCCGAAGTACCCCGAGGATTTGGCGCATGTCGGCTAGGGCTGCGCGGGAGGTTTCCGCGATTGTCTCAAGGGCGGCGGCCGCGGCGTCGGGATCGGCGGCTGCGGCGTAGCGTCCGCCGTCGGCTTGGGCGACGATCACGGAGAGGGAGTGAGCGACGACGTCGTGCATCTCACGCGCGATGCGGTTGCGTTCGGCGACGGTTGCGATCTGGGCCTGCTGATCGCGTTCGCGCTCCAGGCGCATGGCCCGTTCTCGTAGGGACTCGCGCTGTTCGAGTCGGCTGCGTCGTAGGAGGCCGGCGCCCCAGGACAGCATCACGAGGGTGGCGCTCAGGAGCAGGAGCAGCGTGATGACGATCGGGTCGAAAAACGGGGTTCGCGGCGCCGCGGCAGACAAGCTCACGAGCATGCCTCCCGCGAGGGCCACGATGAGAGCGGCGCGAGAATATTTCGATGGCCCGTACACGGTGATCGAGTACAGCGATGCGAAGATCACGAGGTCGATCGGCAGAACGATGAGCCCAATGAAGAAGTGCAGGAGCCCAATCACCGCGATCGTGGTGGTGGAAAACACTGGGTGAGAGGCGCGCCAAACGAGCGCGAGCGGCATGCCAAAGGCTGCGATGACCGTGATGACGACGTGGGTCACCGACACCATCCCGCTGGAGGCCGGATCCCCGAATAGGTGCTGAATCCCAAAGAGGAAGGTGCTGCTAGGGAATCCGTCACGCGCATACGTCAGGGTCGGCACACCGAGGATGAGCGCCGCGACCGCCGCCGGCAGCACATCGGAGACGAACCGGGGCCGCCGTGGGGAGATCCGCGGCGGCATCGACTGGGCATCGGTTGCCGGGGTGGCAACCGAAACTCTGTTCGGCGTCGAGTTGGCGGGCGTGGTCATAGGTTTACAGTAAAGGCTCGGACTCGCCGGCGGATCCGCCCGCAGGTGGGTGCCCATCTCCACCGTTTGGTGGAGCGATAGGTTCAATGAGCGACGGGGTGTTGTTGCGCACCGACCCGACTGCGCGGCTAACGGGGTGCCACGAAAGTTCCGGGCCGGGCCTTGCGATGAGGTGGCTGATCTCTTCCGGGTCGGTGAGTGCTGGGTCGAGCCAATCGGTCACGAGGTCATGAGAGAGCATGACCGGTTCCCGGTCGTGAATCTCCTCCAGCCCGTCGCGGGCATCGGCGGTGAGGATCGTCGTTGATAGCACCCACCGGTTAGGTGAGTCCTCGGGCTCATCGGGGTTGGGCCACCACGAGAACATTCCAGCGAACGCGAGCGAATCACCGTTGGAGGCATAGATGTAGTGCGGAGTCTTGCTGCCATCGGCATGCGTGTGCCACTCGTAATAGCCATCGGCCACGACGATGCAGCGCGCGCTGGCGAACGGTTTGCGAAACGACGGTTTCGTTGCGGCGGTTTCGGAGCGGGCGTTGATCATCCGTGCCCCGACCGAGAGCGACTTCGACCACGGAGGCACGAGTCCCCAGCGGGCGAGCTGCATCGCACGCACGAGGGCGTCCGGATCTGTTTGTCCGGGGGAGTCTGCGCCCTCGACCGGAACCATGTCACTGTATTTCTCCAGTGCGCTCGCGGGCCGGTCGACGATGATTCGTACCATCGTCGTGGGGGCAACGTTCCACGATGGCACAAACAGCGCAGCGGCCTGGCTCAGCGTGACCACGTCGAATTCCTTGGCGATATCTTGCGACTGCCGAAACGATGCATAGCGTCCGCACATGCCATCTAGCTTCTCACGGAGGCCAGGTGTGGGAAGGTTAACGAGGAAGCAGAGTTTTCACGTAACTTGTACGGCATCGAGGGTGGAACATGAGTCGAATTGCGTTCATCGGCACCGGCGGCACGATCGCGAACGAGGGGAGTGGCCTGCTCGACTACCTCTCCTACCTCTCAGGCGGGCGCGTCATGCCGGCGCCGGAGCTGCTCGCTCTCGCGCCCGACTTCGCAGGCCTCGCAGAGATCGTGCCTGTGCCCTATGCCGCCCGACGCTCGAAGGAGATCGGCCCGCAGCACTGGCTCGAACTTCGCCGCCTCGCCGCGGGCGTACTCGACGATCCGTCGATCGACGGGGTAATCATCGGCCACGGCACAGGCGCCCTAGAGGAGACGGCGTTCTTCCTCCACCTCACGCTGAACACCTCAAAGCCCGCTGCAGTCATCGGCTCCCAGCGCCCACCAAGCACCCTCGCCTCCGATGCGTTCAAGAACCTGCTCGATGCGATCCACTGGATCCGCGCCGAACGCGAGGCGGCTTCGCCGTGCGGCGTCGTCGTCATCATGGATCAAACTGTGCACAGCGCCCGCGGGGTAGCAAAACTCGCCAACCACACCCTCGGCGCGATGGAATCACCCGCCACCGGCCCGCTCGCCCGCATCAACGTCGATGGAAGCATCGCTCGATACGCACGGCCCCTCCACCCGCACACAGCGCGGAGCGAATTCAGCACTATTGACGGCGATTTGCCGCGCGTCGATGTCGTGTTTCAGTACGCCGGCGCCGATGCCACCGCCCTCGACGCCCACGTGGCGGCCGGCGCCCGCGGCCTCGTCGTGATCGGATTCCCACCAGGCACGAACACCCCAGAGATCGACGCCGCAATCGAGCGGCACGCCGCCGCCGGCATCGCCACCGTGCAGGCCTCTCGGGCGATTCGCGACCCGCGCGTGCTGCGCCGGCCGGGCTTAGAGCACGTCGTGTGCAACAGTGACCTCAGCCCGCAGCAGGCCCGCATTCTCCTCATGCTCGCACTCGCCCGTGGCCTGACTTCCGAAGAGATTCAGCGCGCCTTCGAAAAATACTAAACACGCCTCGGCGACCACCTCGCTGCACTATGATCGATAGAAATTCGCCCCAAGGTGGTACATGGACGTAGCAATTATCGGCGCCGGCCCCTCCGGTCTCGCCTCGGCGCGCGCCCTGCAGCGCGTTGGCATCACCGCCCGCGGTTTCGAGGCGAGCCACGGCGTCGGGGGCTTGTGGGACATCACCAACCCGCGCTCGACGATGTACGATTCCGCGCACCTCATCTCCTCGCGCACCACCACTCAGTTCACCGAATTCCCGATGCGCACGACGGTCGACTACCCCGGCCACGGCCTCATGGCCGAATACTTCGCCGACTATGCCGCCGAGTTTGGCCTCGCCGATCTGTTCGAGTTCAACACCCGTGTCATCCAGCTCGAGCCGAGTGAAGTTACGGACGGCGCCACTCGCCGTCACACATGGAAGCTCACCACCGCACACACTGGCTCGGGGGAGAGGCGCGAGCAGAACTTCGACCACGTGATCATCGCGAACGGCACGCTTGCCGAACCCAACGTGCCAGAATTCGCGGGGGAGTTCTCCGGGGAACTCGTTCACTCCAGCGCCTACAAGAACGCGCGGCAACTCGCCGGCAAGCGGGTGCTCATCATCGGGGCAGGGAACTCAGGGTGCGACATCGCGGTGGATGCGGTGCACCACGCGGCTAGCGTCGATATGAGCGTTCGGCGCGGCTACTACTTCGTGCCGCGATACATTTTCGGGCGCCCCTCCGACACCTTGAACGCCGGCAGGCCGATGCCGCGGCCGATCAAGCAGGTCGTGGATAAATGGCTGCTGCGCGCGTTCACCGGCAACCCCGAGCGGTTCGGTTTCCCGAAACCGGATTACAAGCTTTACGAATCGCACCCGATCGTCAACACGATGGTGCTCAATCATTTGGGTCAGGGCGACCTACAAATCCGCCCGGATATCGACCGCTTCGACGGCGATACCGTGCGCTTCGCCGATGGCACGAGCGGTGAATACGATCTGGTGCTGCTCGCCACCGGCTACAAGCTTGATTACCCGTTCGTGGCGCGCGAGCACCTCAACTGGCGAAACTCGGCGCCAGAATTATTCTTAAATATTTTTCCGCCCGCGATGAACGGCCTCGCGGTCATGGGGATGGTCGAGGCCTCAGGGCTCGGGTGGCAGGGCCGGTATGAGCAGGCCGAACTCATCGCCGCCTACCTCAAAGCGGAGCAAGCTTCGCCGCAGCGGGCGGAACGCTTCCGGCACCGCATCGCACGCGAACCGTGGCCCGACCTCACCGCCGGCTACAAGTACCTCGGCCTTGATCGCATGAGCTACTACGTCAACAAGGACGCCTACCGCAGCGCCGTCGCCGCCGAACTCGCCGGAATTCGCGCCCCACTGGAACCGAAGGAGGCCCGCACATGAACGTCGATGAGGTCGTTCTCAACTTCGCCCCCGGATCGCTCATGATCCTCAACATCGTGCTTGGCCTCATCATGTTCGGCATCGCCCTGGACGTGGCTCCGCGCGACTTCCAGGTCGTCATGCGCCACCCGAAACCGTTCTTCATCGCGATCGCCGCACAGATCCTCGTGCTCCCCGCGGTGACGTTCGGGCTCACCTTCCTCCTGCCGATCGGGCCATCCATGGCCCTAGGCCTCATCCTCGTTGCGTGTTGCCCGCCGGGAAACATTTCCCAAGTGCTCACTCACCGCGCGGGTGGCAACGTTGCCCTGTCGGTATCGATGACGGCGGTCGGTAATCTCCTGTACCTCCTCGCCATGCCACTGTCGATTGCGTTTTGGGGTTCGCTGCATCCGACCGCGAGCCAACTGCTCGCCGATGTCGCGCTCGATCCGTGGAAGATGCTCATCGAAATCTTCCTCATCATCGGCCTGCCCTTCCTCATCGGATTCGCCCTGCGCGCTAAATTCCCGAACTTCGCCCGCCGCGTGCAGCCGTTTGTGCGGATCTTCTCCCTTGCTGCGCTCCTCGCCTTCATCGTTGGCGCACTCGTTGGGAACTGGTCGATCTTCATCGCCTTCCTCGGCATCATCCTCCTCGTCGTTGCCGTACACGACGCCATCGCCCTGTCGATCGGCTACCTCACCGCCCGCATCGGCGGGCTCGGCACACCCGAACGCAAGGCCCTCACCTTCGAAGTCGGAATCCGCAACGCCGGCCTCGGCCTCGGGATCGTGTTCGCGTTCTTCGGCGGACTCGGTGGAATGGCGATCGTCGCCGGGTGGTGGGGCATCTGGGACATCATCGCCGGCCTCATCGTCGCCTCCCTCTGGGCGCGCCACACGAAGCGCCGCACCGGCAGCGTCAAAGGCGACCCCACGGGCAGATCACCCGTCATCCGGGGCCTGCCCCCACTCGCATCGTCTGAGGCGCCAGAGGCATGAACGAGACAATCCTCGTCACCGGCGGCGCCGGCTTCCTCGGCACCCACGTCGTACGCGCGCTCAGCCAGCATGCGGGCGTGAAAAAAATTATTATCGGCGACCTCACGGGACCGCGCACAGACTCGTGGATCGGCCTAGCGCCCAGCGACGTCACGAAGATCGATTTTCTCCGCCTCGATGTCACCGATCCGGCGAGCGTCGCGCGAGCGTTCGCGGCGGAGCGGATTGACGTCGTCGTCCACCTTGCCGCGATCATGGACACCGGCGTTGACACAGCTAAGGAATACGCCGTCGACGTTGACGGCGCACGGCACGTTTTCGAGGCCGCCGCGGCGCACGGTGTCCGCCGCCTCGTCGTGTCCTCCTCAGGCGCGGCGTATGGGTACTACGCCGACAACCCCGAGCAGATCACCGAATCCGATCGGGTGCGCGGCAACGATGAATTCCCGTATTCGAAGCACAAACGCCTGGTCGAGGAGATGCTCGCCAATTTCCGGGGGACCCACCCAGCAATGACCCAAACGATCCTGCGCATCGGCACGATCCTCGGCCCCGGCGTGGACAACCAAATCACGCGGCTGTGGGAGAGCAAGCGGATTCTACATATCGCGGGGGCGGATTCACCGTTCGTGTTCATTTGGATTGATGACGTCGCTGAAATAATCGCCCGCGCAGCTACCGACGGGCCGGCGGGGATTTTCAACGTCGCCGGGGACGGGGCCGTTTCCATCCCCGAGATCGCCGAGCGCCTCGGCAAAAAGCTCCTCACCATCCCCGCGTGGGCCCTCACAGCGGCGCTCGCCGTGGGCTCGACCCTGCGCCTGAGCAAGCATGGCCCCGAGAAGGTGCGTTTCCTTCGCTACCGGCCCGTGCTCGATAACCGCGCCTTGAAAGAGGAGTTTGGGTACACGCCACGGTATAGCTCTGCCCAGGCGTTTGAGGAATTCAGCAAACGATAGGCAAAGAGCGCGCAAGCCGGTGAGATGTCGCGCACAAGTTTCACTTTCAACGATTCCGTTTCGCCTCCCGATGTGGCACGATCAACCAGTAAAACGAAACGTTTCGAATTTCTGGTGATACACACTCGATGAGACAACCCCGCACGCAACCCGACACCACAACTCACTCCTCCCGCGCCTCCATCCGCGCGCAGCGCATCTCCACGATCAAGTGGGTCCTCCTCCTCGGTTCGATGACCGCCCTGGCCGCGATGACCACCGACATGTACCTGCCCTCCCTTCCCGAGGTCGCATCCGAACTCAACACAGGGATGTCGCAGGCCCAGTTCACGATCGCCGGCACGCTGATCGGGGGAGCGATCGGGCAACTCTTCATCGGACCCCTCTCTGACCGCTACGGGCGCCGCGCACCGGTATTCATCGGCCTCATCGTGCACGTGCTCGCCTCCCTCGGCGCAGCGTTTGCCCTGACGGTCGGCACGCTGTTCGTACTGCGCATGTTCCAGGGCGTTGGCAACGCCGCCGCCGGGGTCGTTGCAATCGCGGTCATCCGCGATCGCATGAGCGGCGCCGAAGCCTCCAGTCTGTTGTCGCGCCTCATGCTCGTCATCGGCCTTGCGCCGCTGCTCGCCCCAACCGTCGGTGCCGCGCTCGCGCACCTGTGGAGCTGGCGCGCCGTGTTCATCGCGCTCGGCGCCATGGGTCTTGGCTTGCTCCTCATCACGTGGCGCTTCCTGCCCGAAACCCTGCCCGCGGAACGCCGCAGCACCTCCAGCCGCGACATCATTGGCTCCTACGGCGTGCTCCTACGCGACCGCCGCTTCCTCGCCTACGCCCTCCTGCCCGGCCTGACCATGGCCGCACTGTTCGCCTACGTCGCCGGCTCGCCCTTCGTGCTCCGCGAAGACTTCAACCTCACCACCGGGCAAGTCTCCCTCCTGTTCGCGGTCAACGGCATCGGCCTTGTCGTCGCCGCCCAAGTCAACGCCGCGCTCGTCAAGCGCTTCGCCCCGGTGCGGATCATGCGCCTTGCCGCGCCGGCCGCCGCGTTCTTTTCGTTCGCGCTCTTTGTGACGGCGTGGACCGGCTTTGGCGGGCTTCTCGGCCTCCTTATTCCGCTCTTTTTGCTAATGACGGCTAACGCGTTCATCCCGCCGAATGCCTCCGCGCTCGCGCTCACCCGCCACGGGGAACGCGCCGGCGCCGCCGCTGCCCTCATCGGGGCGGTGCAGGCTGGGACGGCGGGACTCGTCGCACCTGCGGTGGGCGCGCTCGGAGGCGACGCCTTTGCCATGGCGGGGGTTATTCTCGCGTCGGTGATCCTCGCCGTCATCGTGCTTGCCGGGGCGGGTGTGTATCGCCGAGGTGGGTGGACTTCAAACAAGCCCGAGGGGTCCTCGATCGAGGGTTCCTCGCCCGCGCGTGAGGACGCCGCGTCGCTCGCTGCCTAATGTAATCCGCCTCCCGGGGTAACTCTCCGCGTGAAACGAGTGGCGAAATCGCATCGTTCGGTGCACAGTGGACATATGAGCGCCACCACCACCTCGACCCCTATGTCGGATGTCCTGCGACTGCAACGCGACGCCTTCCTCAGGGAAGGAACCCCATCCGCCGCAGTCCGCCGCGACCGGATTGACCGATTCACCCACGCGGTGGTGTCAAACACCGGCGCCCTCGTCGAGGCGATTTCCGATGACTTTGGCAGGCGCGCCGTCACAACGACGCTCGTGACCGACATCGTCACCCTCGCCCAAGAGGCCGAGATGATGCGCCTGGCCGTCGGGTCGTGGATGAAGCCGTACTACCCGGCCGGACCAGTGCTTGGGCGCGCCATGCGGGCCGCGGGCCTGCGCTCCCGGGTGTTCCCCAGCCCGAAGGGCGTTGTTGGGGTCATGGGGATTTGGAATTTTCCGATCAACCTCTCGGCGCTGCCGGCGCTCACCGCGCTCGCGGCCGGCAACCGGGTGATGATCAAGCTCCCAGAAAAGCTCCCGGCCACCTCAGAAATCCTCGCCAACGCGTGGCATGACGCGTTCGATGTTGACGAGGTCGCCGCGGTGACCGGGGGAGTGGACGCCTCGGTCGAGTTCTCTAGCCTGAAGTTCGACCACCTGTTCTTCACCGGCTCGCCGCAGGTCGGCTCGAAAATCATGGAGGCTGCCGCAAAGAACCTCACCCCCGTCACCCTCGAACTCGGAGGCAAGAACCCTGTCGTGGTGTCGGAGAAGGTCACGAACGACCGCGCGAAACTGCGCCGAGCGGCGCAACGCATCGCCGTCTCCCGCATAATCAACGCCGGCCAGGTGTGCCTCAACCCAGACGAGGTCTATATTCCAAGGTCCACCGAGCGGGAGTTCGTGCAAGAGATCTTCAACGCGTGGGCGCAAACGCTGCCCGAAATGCTCGCCACGAACCAGTACACGTCGATGGTTGATGACGGCGCGTATGAGCGGGTGGTGGATCTCGTTAACGACGCCGCCGCAAAAGGCGCCCAGGTGTTCTCCGGCGTGCAGACGAACGAGGCGACGGCGCAGTCGCTCGCTGCGAAGCGGATCTTCCTACCAACGATCGTCCATGACGTGACCGACGACATGCACATCGCGCACGAGGAAATCTTCGGCCCCGTCCTGGTCATCTACGAATACGACAACCTTGATGACGTCATCGCCAAGCTCAATGCACGCTCGGCTCCGCTCGTGGCCACGTGGTACGGGCCTTCTGATGACGACTTCAAGAAATTCGTGGCCAGCACGAGGTCGGGAGGGGTAGCGCGCAACGATTGGGGCTTAACGAACGCGGTCCCGTTCGCGCCTTTCGGTGGGGTGGGAACCTCTGGGCTGGGCCGCTACCACGGGAAGTACGGATTCGATGAGTTCTCGCACATGCGTAACGTCACCGAATCGAGCTTGCCGTTCTCAATAACCCAGCTCGTGAACCCGCCGGGAATCAACGTGGACTGGGCCAAGCACATGCGCTCCTACACCAATCTCCTCGCGCGCCGGCTACGCAAATAGGCGTAAGGCCTCGCTAGGCGCGAAATTGTCGCGCGGCGTGACGGGGTAGAGTTTTAGACGTGGTCATTGACTTTCCTCACGAACTTGAGGCGCTGCGGCACAAGCACGCCTCTATTGCAGCTGTTACCCACCCTGAGCGACTCCAAGAACGGATCGCCGAGCTATCTGAGCAGGCATCCGCACCTGATTTGTGGGACGATCCAGACAACGCCCAGCAGATCACCTCGGCGCTGTCGCAAACCCAGGCGGAGCTCAAGCGGCTGACCGACCTGGAAGAGTCGATCGACGATCTGGAGACCCTCGTGGAGATGGCCGAGGAGGAGGACGATCCAGAAACGTTGGCTGAAGCGGGCCAGGAACTAGAGCGAATCAGGCAGAGCCTTTCGGAGCTTGAGATTCGCACGCTACTGTCGGGAGACTTCGACCAGCGCGACGCCGTCATCACGATCCGTGCAGGAGCCGGCGGTGTGGATGCCGCGGACTTCGCGGAGATGCTCATGCGCATGTACCTGCGGTGGGCTGAGCGCCGGGGCTACCCGACGAAGGTGCTCGACACTTCCTATGCGGAGGAGGCGGGCCTGAAGTCGGTGACGTTCGAGGTCAACGCCCCATACGCGTACGGCACGCTCTCCGTTGAGGGCGGCACGCACCGCCTCGTGCGTATTTCTCCATTCGATAACCAAGGCCGCCGGCACACCTCGTTCGCTGCGGTCGAGGTCATTCCCCTCATCGAAAAGACCGACCACATCGACATCCCCGAATCGGAAATCAAGGTCGATGTGTTCCGCTCCTCAGGCCCCGGTGGGCAGTCTGTAAATACGACGGACTCAGCCGTGCGCATGACCCACATCCCAACTGGCATCGTCGTATCGATGCAGGATGAGAAATCGCAGATCCAAAACCGGGCCGCGGCGCTGCGCGTGCTGCAATCTCGACTGCTCCTGCTCCGCCAGGAGGAAGAGGACGCGCAGAAGAGGGAACTCGCCGGCGACATCAAGGCCTCGTGGGGTGACCAGATTCGCTCCTACGTGATGCAGCCGTACCAAATGGTCAAGGATTTGCGCACCGAGTTCGAATCGGGCAACACAGCAGCCGTGTTGGACGGCGAGATCGACGGCTTCATCGAGGCCGGGATTCGTTGGCGCAAGGAAGCCGAGACCGCTGACGCCTAAGCTCACCGAGTAACAGGCGGGGATCTCCTGCTTCGGCGTGTCTGCACGACCGGTGCGAATTAGCAATTTACGCTAAATGAGGCCGGGTGATTGATCTTCCCCCAACACTTCCGAGACCGGCTGGTATACATCGTGATTCGTTTTGAAAATGTTTCCAAGGTCTACTTGCGCGGCGCTAGACCTGCCTTGGACAACGTCAGCCTCGATATTGAGCGCGAAGAATTTGTGTTCCTCGTGGGCCAATCGGGGTCTGGAAAATCCACTCTACTGCGCCTCGTACTCCGCGAAGAGCGCCCCACCAAGGGGCGCGTGTTCGTTGGCGGGCGCGACCTGACGAAGGTGAGCCGCTGGCGCGTGCCGCACCTGCGCCGCAACATCGGCACCGTTTTCCAAGATTTCCGGCTCCTGCCAAAAAAGAACGTGTTCGACAACGTCGCGATCGCGCTTCAAGTGATCGGAAAGCCGCGGCACCACATCATGACGACCGTGCCCGAAATGATCGAGATGGTTGGCCTCGAAGGTAAGGAAAAGCGCCTGCCCCATGAGCTCTCTGGGGGTGAGCAGCAGCGGGTGGCTATCGCCCGCGCGATGTCCGGCCGGCCAGCAATCCTGCTCGCAGATGAGCCAACCGGAAACCTCGACCCCTCCACGTCTGTTGGGATCATGCGCCTCCTTGACCGAATCAACAGGCAAGGTACGACCGTCGTGATGGCCACTCACGATGACGAGGTGGTCAACCAGATGCGTAAGCGCGTCATCGAACTCGATGCCGGCAAGATTATCCGCGACCAAGCCCGCGGGGTGTACGGGGGCAACCGATGAGAGCGCGGTTTATTCTTTCTCAGATCGCCCAGGGGCTGCGGTCCAACCTCGCGATGGCGATCTCTGTTGTGCTCGTGACCTTTGTGTCGCTGACGTTCGTGGGCGCGGCGATTCTGCTTCAAGTGCAGATCAGCAAGCTCAAGGATGACTGGTACGACAAGGTGGAAATCTCCGTCTTCATGTGCCCCTCTGACTCACTCCAACCCTCTTGCGCTGGTGGGGAAGCCACGCAGGAACAGTTGGATGAAGTCCGCGGAATTCTCGAGTCCGAAGCGCTGAGCGCGTTCGTCGACACCGTGTACCTCGAAACGAAGGAAGAGGCCTTCGAAAACTTCAACAAGCAGTTCGGGGATGAGGACTGGGCCCAGGCGATCACCGTCGACCAGATGCAGTACTCCTACCGAGTCAAACTCGTGAACCCTGAGGAATACGAAATCCTCGTTGAGGAACTCACGGGGCGAAGCGGTGTGCAAGAAGTGATGGACCGCCGTCAACTACTCGAACCACTCTTCCTCGTACTCAACCGCGCCACGGTTGCTTCCGTCGCGATCGCGGTGACGATGACAATTGCCGCGGCGCTGCTCATCACGACGACGATCCGGTTGTCGGCTATGAGCCGTGAGCGGGAAGTGTCGATCATGCGCCTGGTGGGCGCCTCGAACCTGTTCATCCAACTGCCGTTCATGCTCGAGGGGGCGATCGCCGCACTCCTTGGGGCAGGATTAGCGGTCGCGGGGCTGTGGGGAGCGGTGAGTTACGTCAGCGGCTGGATCGGCGACTCACTCGCGTGGGTCAACGCCGTCTCGACGACGGACGTGTGGGCAATCAGCCCGATCCTCATCCTCGCGGCCATACTTTTGGCTGGTTTCTCCTCACTAGTAAGTTTGTCTAGGTACACTAAGGTCTGATGATGATGGCTAAAGGACGACGGACCCTGACGCTAGCCCTTGCCGGGGCGCTCAGTGGTGTGCTCATGTTCGGCAGTCTCGTGCTTCCCACGGCGCCGCACGCCGAAGCGACAACGGTCAAGGATCTCGAAGATCAGCGCGCGCAGAATCGTGCCGAGCGCGAACAAGTGGAGGCATCACTCGAAGGCACCGATGCTGAGTTAGCGCAGGTCTACCTCGACCTCGATGCCACTCGCCGGCAGCTCGCCGAGGCGCACACCGAACTCGGCTTGCGTCAAGCTGAGGCTGCAGCTGCGGATCGCGAACTGCAGGCTGTGCGCGAGCGCCTCGAGCACGCTAGGAAAGAAAAGCAAGACCTGTCTGACTCGATGGCCCGAGACCAAGAAGAGATGAAGCGGGCATCTGCCGCGATGGGTGACATCGCTCGCGCCGCATACCGAGGTAACGGAAACATGACATCGCTATCGGTGGTGTTCAACGCCGGCTCTTTGCAGGAGTTTGCTGATTCCTACTCGGCCATGAACAACGCGCTTCGTAACCAGGGCACGGTTCTTGGCGAACTGCGAGATGGCAACGTCGTCAACGAAAACCGCCACGCCCGCCTTGAAGCGGTCGAAGAGCGCATCACCGAGCTTGAAGAGAAGGCCGAAGAGCTTCTAGCGATCGCTGAAGAAAAACGTGCCCAAGCCCAAGTTCTCGTCGGGCAGATCCAGACCCTTGAAAGCCGCCAGCAAAGTCAAGCAGCGCGCCTAGAAAAGGCAATCGACGACGGCAAGGCGCGCCTCGCCCAATTGCAGTCGAGCGACGCCAAGATCGCCGAGGACATCAAGAAGATCCAAGCCGAGGAAGAGCGCAAGCGCGAGCAGCAAGCAAGCCGCAGCCAACGCACCCCCTCGACGCCATCGCGTCCGGCAACCCCGGCTCCGAAGCCGATCCCAGCGCCCAAGCCCCAACCGCCAGCGTCTCAGCCAAGCAAGGCCGCGCTCATTCCTCCGATCTCGCGCGCGCTCTACGTGACCTCACCGTACGGATACCGCGTCTATCCGATCACCGGCGGTTGGTATATGCACAATGGCGTTGACCTACGCTCGGCCTGTGGTGAGCGCCAGTTCGCTTCGGGTGCGGGAACTGTCACGGCGGTGCGCCCCGCTGCGGGCAATGGAACCCACGGTAACCAGGTGTTTATCAACCACGGCACGATCAACGGCGCCACCTACGTCACCGTGTACAACCACCTCTCGCGCTTCGCCGTATCCCGCGGCCAGACGGTGGCGCAGGGTCAGACCATCGGGTACACCGGCGCGACCGGTCGAGTGACCGGCTGCCACGTGCACTTCGAAGTGTGGCGCAACGGTCGCACGATCGACCCGATGAGCCTGCCAGGCTTCCGCTAGTTCGCGAAACGACCCCGCCCTGTTCTACAGTGGCGGTGGTACAAGGAGTGAACAATGAGTAAGGCTGGACGAAAGAAGTCTGCGAAAGACGACCCGAAGGCAAAGAAGGTCGTTGCGCGAAATCGTCGTGCCCGCCATGACTACCACCTGGAGCGCCCGATAGAGGCGGGCCTGGTTCTACAGGGGACCGAGGTCAAAAGCCTGCGCGAGGGCCGCGCCAGCATCGTTGACGGGTGGATCCACATTGACCGCGGCGAAGCCTGGCTAGAAAACGCCCACATCCCCGAATACATGCAAGGGTCGTGGACGAACCACTCCGCACGCCGCAAACGTAAACTCCTGCTCCACAAAGCGGAGATCACCAAACTCGCCCAAGCAGTGCGCGAGAAGGGCCACACGATCGTGCCGCTCGAGCTCTACTTTGTTGACGGACGCGCGAAGCTGGAAATCGCCGTCGGTAAAGGTAAACAAGAGTGGGATAAACGCCAGGCCCTGCGCGAAAAGCAGGACGACCGAGAAGCACAGCGAGCGATGAGCCTGCGCCAGCACAGGGAGTAGCAGTGGAGTGGTGGTCTGAGGAACGGCGCCGGCGGGAACGCCGCCGCCGAATTGTGGCAACCGTGACAGCAGTGGTAGCGGGGCTCTCGCTCATCATCATGACGGTGCTGCCAAACTTCGTCTGACCCGCCTTCGCGCCCTGAGGTCCGCTGGCGGGGAACAAATTCGGCCGTGTCGGCGTTGACTCGTATACTGGGTGGTGCCGCATGGGGTGCATGCACGCCGCGCGGTAACAACTCAATAGGGGGTGATCGGTTTCGACGGCAGTCGTCGATCCAGGAGAAGCGGGCCGAGGATGCAAAGTCATCTCGTAAACGATTCTTTGCAACCAATTAGGTGCCAAATCTAACCGCACCGACTTTGCCCTCGCTGCCTAAGTAGCGA
Source organism: uncultured Pseudactinotalea sp. (assembly GCA_964450475.1). Classification (GTDB taxonomy): domain Bacteria; phylum Actinomycetota; class Actinomycetes; order Actinomycetales; family Beutenbergiaceae; genus HY158. Next base: position 533 of record CAYVDF010000001.1, on the reverse strand, counting down.
CCGCAAGTCCGTTAGCCCGAGAGTGCTCTCGACTCGGTGTCTAGCGTCATCTAGAGGGCCACTGCTTACATCCTTTGTTACCGGGGATGTAGGGACTTTTAGGTAACTTGGGCTCGTCAGCACCTTGTCTGCGAGAGTGCTGGAGCCGAGAAAAGCGCAGCAGTACTGCGCCCGGAGAAGCCCTGGACCACCACTGTCGGACGCGAGTTCAATTCTCGCCACCTCCACCATCCCTAAGGCCCCTGTCAGTTCGCTGACAGGGGCCTTAGGGCGTCCAGACCCGTGTCACCCGCCAGGGCCGCGACGGTCAGCCATCACGGTTGTAACGGCCTGCCCGGGCCGGTATCAGGCAACGGTCATTGGCTGTCCAAGTCTGTGGGTTGGGCAGGCGCGTCGAGATCTCCCCGCATTGACTATCGAAGGCATAAGATCAGCTCCGCTGACGGACCGTATCTGGTAGTTGCGCCAGCAGGATTATCGTTTAGCACCTATTATCGATCCATGTTCCGTTCCTGACGATTGACTGATCGAGC